>JAISML010000088.1 GCA_031276775.1 Eubacteriales Family XIII. Incertae Sedis bacterium
AGGAGCTGGATTACCCGAACGTCAAGAACGCGCTCGACAAGGCAGGCATTCCGTCCGTCGCGATCGGATACGACCGGCAGATGCGGGATTTCGGACAGGCGGGAACCTCGCTGGAGGCGTTTGCGGATATGTTGAAAAGCTGAAGCAAAACAACGGAGACCGCCATGAATTTCAAAAACCTGCAATATTTTCTGGCCGTTGCGGAGAATGAAAGCATCACAAAAGCTGCGGAAACTTTGTACGTTTCGCAGCAGGCGTTGAGCAATCTCATCTCAAAACTGGAAAAAGAGATGGATACCAAGCTCTTTGAGCGTTCTCCGCGATTTTCGCTGACATTGGCGGGCAAATGTCTGCAAAAGGCTTCGTTGCAAATTTGCGGCATTCACAGCCAGCTGTTGCAGGAGGTAATGGATATCAACAATGAAAACCGGGGCGAATTGCGCATCGGTATTTCCGTCACACGCAGTCAGGCCATTCTGCCGCAGGTGATCCCGGTTTTCAGCGCAACGCATCCGCTCGTCGGCATTGAGCTTGTCGAAAAGCCCTTCTCGGTGCTGACGGATGCGCTCTCCCACGGAACGATCGATCTGATGTTTGGATTTTCCCCTGTTCTTTTCGAGCACGCCGAATCCGTCGAGATCTACAAGGAGCGTTTTTTTCTTGTGATTCCCCGTAAAATAACGGAGAGCCGTTACGGACGCATGGCGGACAAGATGCGCGCCCGTTTTGCCAAGGGTGTGACGATTGCCGCGTTTGCGGAAGAACCGTTTATTATGCTGAACGCATCCGGACGCATTCGCGGCATGCTCGACAACCTGTTCCGGAAGAACGGCATCAGGCCGAAAACCGTGCTGGAAACCGGCAACATTCAAACGGCATTCGCCCTTGCCCAAAGAGGCTTGGGTTTGACCGTCTGCCCGGAATTCTATTTGACGAGCAACCGCAGCCTTTCGGGAGTGCTCGGCGCCGCCGATGAAAACCCGGACTGCTTCCCGCTGCCGGACGATGAAATGACGCAAACCTTCGTCATCGCTTATAACAAGGAACGCTATCTCAGCAAGCCCGCCGGAGATTTCATCCGGCTGTCCTGCGATGTCCTCCGAATCGGATAAATCGCAGCCGCGCAAAGGGCCTCGTCGTTAGGCGCCGCCGGCGCTCTCATGCGTTTTCGTCTTTGCCGTATCAAATTTCGTCGATAAGACGTTGAACGTCATTCTCCTTTTCCGTTCCGAAGGTCCTTGCGGCGCCCGCAAGGGCCTCTTCGTCTTTCGCGGCTTCCGATTGCCCCTTTCTCCCGTCAACAACACGAAACAGTTGTGAAAATCCCAACCATAAAACTGTTTTTCATGTGGGTTCAGATGTGTTAAAGTGAATAAGACAAAGCAAAGTCCGCGTCAAGCCCGCGACGGAAGCATGCGCAACGCCGGAGGCGCGCGCCGCGAACGGCGCCGGGACGAGGGAAAAGAGGTAACCGGCTTATGCAGGGAATCGGATTTCGGGTAAGCTTCAGATGGCAATCGGCAACATCGCTCCGGCTGGCCGATGCGCTGGCGGCATACCCGACAGCGAATATCGCGGACAATCGAAACCGAACGGGATGCATGTCCGCGTGCATAAGACCCGTCAACAAGCGCATCAAAACCTTCGCGGGCTTGGCCCTGACGGTAAAGACGCGCGCGGGCGACAATCTGATGGTGCACAAAGCGTTGGATATGGCGGCGCCGGGCGATGTCGTCGTAATAGACGCAGGCGGAGATCTTTCAAACGCGATCTTGGGCGAGCTGATCCTTCTCCATGCGAAAAGTAAAGGGATCCGCGGCATCGTCGTCGATGGCGCCATAAGGGATTACACGGCGATCAGCGAGGGGGATCTCCCCGTATATGCCAAAGGCATCACCGCAAACGGCCCTTACAAGGACGGGCCGGGAGAGGTGAATTTTCCCATCTCCTGCGGCGGCGTCACGGTGTGTCCCGGCGACATCATCGTGGGCGACGCCGATTCCGTCTTGGTCATTTCTCCCGAAGAGGCGCAGGAAACCTTGGACAAATCCGAGCGCACCGCGCAAAAAGAAGAACAAATCATGGAACTTTATAAACGCGGAAACGCCCCGGATCGCGGATGGGTGGACAAACTCCTCCGCGACAAGGGCTGCGCGTTCATCTATGAAAGCGATACAAACGGTTGAGAGAAAGGGAGACAGGTGCCGGGTTATGAACAAGATAAAAAATATCTGCATTGTGGGTCTGGGCGCGGTGGGCGGATTTTACGCCTCTAAATTGTACAGGATGGATCCGGCCTGCATTACGGCGATCGTCGATCGGGAGCGATTCGAGCGGAGCGTCGGCAGGCCCCTCGTCGTCAATGGGGAATCGCATGCGTTTCAATACTGTCTGCCCGAAACGCAGCGCGATCCGGCGGATTTGATTCTGGTCGCGGTGAAGCATCATCAACTCCCGCAGGCCATACAGAACGCGCGCAATTTTGTCGGGCCCAAAACCATCGTTCTTTCCCTGCTCAACGGCATTACGAGCGAAGAGATCATCGGACGGGAGCTGGGTGCGGAAAAGATGCTTTACGCCGTCTGCCTCGGCATCCTGACGGAAAAAACGGGAAACGAAGTGAAGGTCTTGGCGGAGGGAAAGCTGTGCTTCGGCGAAATGAAGAATGAAACGCATTCCGAGCGCGTGCAGGCGGTGAAAGAGCTGCTGGAACGCGCGCAGATCCCGTACTCGATTCCCGAGGACATGCTCTATGCGCAATGGCAGAAATTCATGATCAACGTGGGGATGAATCAAATTTCGGCCGTATTGCGCGCAAAGCACGGTGTCTTTCAGGAGGTGCCCGAGGTGCGGGAGCTGGTTGAATCGGCCATGCGGGAGGTGATGGCCCTCTCGCAAAAGACAGGGGTTTGCCTGAAGGAAGATGAAACGGAAAAGTTCTTTGCCAGGCTTTCCGGCTTTTCGCCGGAGGGCAAAACGTCCATGCTTCAGGATATGGAAGCGGGCCGGAAAACGGAGGCGGAAATGCTGGCGGGCACCGTCTGTGAACTGGGCGGGAAGTACGGCGTGCCCACGCCGGTCAACAATATGCTGTATAAGATGATCCGCGCGATGGAAACCATGGCCGCAACCGAGCGATAGCCGAGGCAACGGTCCGTTGCGAGAAATCATAAGCTTGAATCATTGCAATTGTTCAGTACGGCGTTGTTGTGCGATACCGAGAGGAGGGAGGTCTTTGACACAATGTTTGACCGGATCGGAAGAACAGAATCGTAAATCGCAGATGTAACAGTTGAAAGGAAGGAACTCAGCATGGATTTGTCAATCAACATCGGAGGCGTTCGTTTTAAAAATCCGATCATGGCGGGGGCGGGTCCGGAAACGCGCAATCTCACCAACGTCAAGCTGGGTGTGGACGCGGGTTGTGGCGCGCTGGTCATCAGAAGCCTTCATTTAAAGGAACTCTCGGACAAACGAGCGGGGGCGCACAGGGAGTTCTGGCATGTGTATCAATCGCCGCAGGGTTTTAAAAAAGGGCACAGCTACGGTTTTCAGTCAACCGGATGCCCGTCCGCCAGGGTGACGCCGCTCGATCCCGGCTTTGGCGGCGGTTCGGAACGGCCGACATTGAAGGAATACACCAAAATAGTGGCCGACATGGTCGAATACGCGCACGCGCAGGATTGCAGGATCATCGCCAGCATCGGCTTGTGCGGACACAGAAGGCCGCCCGACGAATGCTGGGCGGCGGAGGCGGAAGCGATGGCGAGAGCCGGCGTCGACGGCATCGAGGTGCATACCTCTCCGAGTCCCTCGACGGAAGGTCCGCGCTTCATTCAGCTGGATCCGCAAAAATACTTGATCGACCCGATCCAAATTGCGAAGCGGGAAAGCGGATTGCCCGTCTGGGCCAAAGTCGGCATGGACGGCTGCGACACCATCGCCGCCTGCAAAATCGCCGAAGAAGCGGGCGCGGCGGCCGTGGTGCCGGTGACGCGCTGGGCGTCCATGAACATCGACCTCGACAACCCGTTTGAAAAGACGTGGGGGCTTCCCGGCTACGGCGGGCCTTGGTCCGCGCCCATCATGACGGCTTTGATTTACCGCATGCTGCACCCGACACCGCCTTTGGCCGGAAACATAGGCATTCCGATCGTGGCTTCGGGCGGCATTTTTGACGGCGACGACATCTTGCGCTATGTGCTGGCCGGCGCTTTGGGCATGCAGGTCTGTTCCCAATTCCTTCTCGAAGGCTACGGCATCGTTGCGCCGATGCTCAAGAGAATGGAAGCTTGGATGGAGCAGCACGGCTTTGCGCGTTTGGAGGATTTTCGCGGCAAAGTGCAAATTGTGGGTTCGGATCCCAGTCAGAGGAGCGGCATGGACGAATTCGAGCCCACCGTTGACGATGATTCCTGCATCGGTTGCGGTTTGTGCGTGGACGCGTGCTGGAATCAGGCGATTCAAGTAAGCGGAACCGCTCAAATCGACAAGGTGCGCTGTCAGGGTTGCCGCAATTGCCATTATGTGTGTCCCTCGAAGGCCATATCGATTCGTCGGTTGAAGAAAGCAAATTGAAAGGAAGCTGAACAGCATGAAACTTCTTACATATCGTTCGGATAAAAATGAATATTTGGGCGTTTTGCTCGACGGAAAAATCGTCGATGCCGCTTCCGCCTTGGCTTTTTGTGCCGCCGAAGCCGGCGGTGCCGGGCCCCTCGGGTTTTCCCCGTATCCCGGCATAAGCGCGGTGGATGTTCTCGCAAACGAGAACGCCCGCCGGTCGCTGGAAAAGGCCGTGCGCTTCGCCGCGGAAAATGCGAGCCGGCTCGATCGGCGCGCCCTGTTCGATCTCTCGCAGGCAAAGCTCGCGCCGCCCATCGCAATGCCCAAGCGCATATTCTGTCTGGCCTTGAACTATCCGGCCCATGCGAACGAGGCAAAATCCGTCACGCCCGAAAAACCCTACCTGTTCCTGAAGCCGTTTACTTCGCTGATCGGGCACGGCGACAACATCATCAAACCCGCCGCCACCGATTCGCTCACATACGAGGCGGAGCTTGCCGTGATCATCGCCAAGAAGGGCAAACACATCAAGCCGGAGGAGGCCATGGAATACGTGGGCGGCTACACGGCGTTCAACGATGTTTCGATGCGGGATTTGCCCAGAACCAACCTTGAAAGAAATCGCATCGATTGGGTGAGGGGAAAGGTGTTCGACACCTCCGCCCCCATGGGTCCTTGGATCGTCACGAAGGACGAAATCTCCGATCCGATGAACCTGAAGGTGCGCCTGAAACTGAACGGCGAACTGAAACAGGACGGAAATACCGGGGAGATGGTTTTCAACATAGCCGAAACCATTGCGTCCATTTCCGAAACCATAACACTTGAACCCGGCGACGTCATTGCCACCGGCACGCCCGCCGGCGCGTCCACCTTCCTGTCAAACGGCGACGTCTTGGAAGTCGAAATCGAAAGCATAGGCAAATTGATCAATTCCATCGTGGATGAGAAAATTTAAACAGAACGGATTTTTTGTCCCGTTGCAATCTTTACAAGGTTAAATCCGCAGAGTCGGCGGTTCCGAGCCGCGCACGACCGCTCGAAACCGCCGGCCCAATCGTCCGGACCGCGCTCTTCCGTCCGTTTTGCGGTGATGTTTCACCCGTCTGTTCACCCGCTTGTGTGTGTTGAAAACAGGGAGGGTTACAAATTGACAGAGATGCAACGCTTCAACCGGCTGATGGCTCGTCTCTGCACGGTATTTTGTGTGGGTCTGTCGGTTTTTCAGGTGGCCACTATCTTTTTTAAGCTTCCGACCATGCAGTTGCGCCCCTTGCACCTGTGTTTCGGCATGGCGGTCGTCTTTCTCATGAAGCCTTCGCGCAAGGAGAGGACTTGGTGGTCCAACGCGATCGATTTGCTCCTTGCGGCGGCGGGCTTGACAGTTGGAATTTACAGCGCTTCAAATTATTTGGAAATTGCTTTTCGCGCCGGAAATCCGCAAACGGCGGATATCGTCATGGGCGTCGCGCTGACCTTGCTGGTGATGGAAATCGCCAGGCGGACGGTCGGCTGGGTATTGGTCGGGATGGCGGTTGTGGCCTTGGCCTATGCCTTTTTGGGCCAATACGTGCCCGACCTCTTTGCGCACAGGGGCTTTTCCCTCAGCCGGATCGCGACGATGATGTTCATGTCGAGCGAAGGGATTTACGGAACGTCCATCGGCATTTCCGCTACGGTCATATTCCAATTCGTGCTGTTCGGCTCCCTGCTGCAGGCCACGGGCGCGGGCAGGTTTTTCGTCGATTTTGCCATGGCCTTGCTCGGCACCCTGCGGGGAGGTATCGCGAAGGTCGCCGTAATCGCCAGCTCGCTGTTCGGAACGATCAGCGGGTCCGGTTCCGGGAACGTCGTTGCGACCGGATCGATCACCATTCCGATGATGATCGCGACGGGCTACAAGCGGCACGAAGCCGGCGCGGTCGAATGCGTGGCCTCGCTGGGCGGGCCTCTTCTGCCTCCGATGATGGCGGCCAGCGCTTTTCTGATCCCCGAGTTCATCGGCGGGGAGTACAGGGATGTGGTCATTGCCGCCGCGGTCCCCGCCGTTCTGTATTTCTGGAGCATTTTCTGGATGATCGATTTTCAGTCGGCCAGACTCGGCATAACGGGTCTGCCCAAAAGCGAATGTCCCAATCTGAAGGCGACGCTGAGGGAAGGCTGGCAGTATCTCGCCGTCATCGCTTTGATCGTTTACATGCTTGTCGTGCGCCGCAACACGCCGACCATGGCTGCGGCGGCCGGCATCCTCGCCGTCATCGTCGTTTCCCTGATCAAGCCGGGCTACGGCCAAAAGCGCTCGCTGAAAACCTATGTCGGCGCCTTTGAAAAGGCGGCCAAGAGCGCGACGATCCCCATCTCCACCACCGCCCTGTCCGGCATCGTGCTTGGCGTGGTGACCTTGACCGGCATCGGCGTCGTGTTTTCGAGCAGGATTCTTGCCGTCGCCGGCCATTCGGTCGTGGCGATCGTTCTGGTGTCCATGGTCGCGGCCATCTTCCTCGGCATGGGTCTGCCGCCGATCGCGGCCTACATCATCGTCGCCGTGCTCGTGGCGCCGACCATGATCGAGGTGGGCTTCCTGCCCATGGCCGCGCATCTGTTTGTTTTCTGGTACGGGATGTTCGGACTGATCACCCCGCCGGTTTGCGGCGCGGTGTTCGCTTCCTGCGGGATCAGCGAGGCAAAGATATGGCCCACGGCGCGGGAAGCGATCAAATCGGCCTCCGTCGGTTACCTGATCCCGCTTGCGTTTGTCTTTCAGCCGGCGCTTTTGCTCTACGGGACCCCGCCCGAGCTGATTTGGATGATCGTTCTGTACTTGGTGGGTTCCTTGGCGATGGTGGCCGGCGTGCAGAACTACTTTATGGAACCGCTGATCCTTTGGGAGCGGATCGCATTGCTTGTTTGCGGCTTGATTTGCATTTTGCCGATTCAAAGCCTGAACCCGTTCGCCTTTGGTCTGATCCTCATACTGTTTGCCTATCTGATCGTTAAAAGCAAAAAAACGGGGAAGGCACAACCTCCGGACGTGTCGGAGCAACAAGCGGGATGAGGTCTTTCGGAGAGCGATTTCCGCTTTGGACGGATGAGCGATTTTTAAATTTGTGCCGCCGTTTGGCGGCGGAACGGAGAAAACAATGAACAGAAAGCGAATTGCCGGCGTCATCATGACCCTTGCTCTGTTGGCCGCAACCGTCGCCGGATGCGGTTCAAATTCGGATTCGGAAGCGGCGGGCGAGCGGGAAAAGACAATCGTGAGCTTCGGCGGCGGCCCGTCGGGAGGCACGTTCTACAGCATCGCGATCGGCGTGTCGGAGTTGGTGAACAAGGTGGTCCCCACGCTGAAGGCAAGCTCCGAATCCACGGGCGGCGGCGTGGAGAACCTTACGCTTCTCGCCAGAGAGGAAATCGATTTTGGCATCGTTTCTCTCGAATCTCTCTACGAGTCGGCGCACGGCCTCGGAGAATACGCCGATTCCGAGATCGATTACAGCGGGATCACCATCATGGGGCCCGGTCAGTACGGCTCGACCGGCGTGCATGTGAATGCCGCGTCGGACGCATACGCCATCGAGGATTTGAAGGGCAAGCGGGTGGCCCTGGGACCCGCCGGGAGCTCCGGCGCCATCATGTGGGAACGCATGTTCGAATTGCACGGACTGTCCGCAAAGAACGGGGATTTCACACCGGAATGGCTGTCCTATACCGATGCCGTCGCCTCCTTGACCGACGGCTTGGTCGATGCGATCTGCATGCCCGTGATCACAAACGGCGTCAAATATTCCTCCGGCGTCCAGCTGACAAGCTCCATAGACGTAAGGATCTTCACGACGACGCAGGAGAAAATGGACGAATACCTGACGAAATACCCGATGTACATGGGTTCCACAATCTCGGCCGGCCTGTATGATTTCATTGAAGAGGACTTGCCCTCCATGGGTTTTGTGTCCCTCTTCGCCGCGCGGGGCGGGATCGATGAAGGCATCGTGTACGAGATCGCAAAGACCATCTTCGAAAACAGCGAGGAATTCAAGAAATGCCATGATGTTGCGAGCATGTATTGCGATCCCGCCCAAATCAAGACGATATACGAAACGATAGACGTGCCGATCAACGAGGGAGCGCTTCGCTATTATAAGGAAGCCGGCATGATTGAATAGTACCGTCTGAAAGGAGCACAAGACCGAATGAATGTCATAGAGATCAATGAAAACCGGTGCAAGGGCTGCGGACTGTGCGTGGGGTTTTGCCCCAAGGACGTTCTGGAAATGCGCTTGCCCCGGGCGCCGCAGGTGATTCGGGAGGATCTGTGCATCGGATGCAAGCAGTGTGAGCTCAAATGCCCCGATTTTGCAATCACCGTGGAGGTAAAATCACATGCGTAAACATGAAATTCGGTTCGGAATGGGCAATGAGGCGATCGCGGAAGGCGCCATTGCGGCCGGCGCGCGTTTTTACGCCGGATACCCGATCACGCCCTCCTCGGAAATCGCCGACATCTCCTCCGTGCGATTGCCGCAGGTGGGAGGCATTTTTGTGCAGATGGAGGATGAGATCGGCTCGATGTCGGCCATCATCGGCGCGTCGGCGGCGGGTGTAAAGTCCTATACCGCCACATCCGGCCCGGGCATCTCCCTGATGCAGGAGAATATAGGCGTTGCCGTGATCACGGAAATCCCCTGCGTGATCATCAATGTGCAGCGCAGCGGTCCGTCCACCGGCTTGGCCACCAAGCCCGGGCAGCAGGATGTCATGCAGGCGCGTTGGGGCGCGCACGGCGACCATGCCATCATCGCGCTGTCCCCTTCGTCGGTGCAGGAATGCTATGACCTCACCATCCGCGCGTTCAACCTGGCCGAGAAGTACCGCACGCCGGTCTGTATCCTGAGCGACGAGATCGTCGGTCACATGCGCGAACAATTTGAGTTGCACGGCGCAAAGGAGATCATAGGCCGAAAGCAGCCCGATCCGTCCATGCCGGTCGAAGCGTTCCGTCCCTACGACTTTGAACGCTACGAGGATCACATCGCCCCGCTGCCTCCCTTCGGCGGCAGGTATGTGTACCGGCATACCGCCTCCGGCCATGATGAAAACGGCTATGTCACCAACGACAAACAAAACGCGAACAAATTCATAAGGCATTACACGGAAAAAATCGAGAAGCACCGGGACGACATCGTGACGGTGGAGGCGCATTGCATGGAGGACGCGGAATACGCGATCATCTCGTTCGGTTGCTCGGTTCGATCGGCCATGGCCGCGATGCGCATGGCGAGAGCCCGGGGCAAAAAGGTGGGCGTGCTGAAGCTGATTACGCTGTGGCCCTTTGCGGACAAGGAGGTGCGGGCGGTTCTCGACCGGGTCAAGGGCGCGATCGTCGCCGAAATGAATCTGGGGCAGGTGTTCTCCGAGGTCAGCCGCCACAACGACCGGAGGATTCCGCTGGTGAGCGTCGGCAAGGTGGATGCGGAGATCATCTATCCCGAAGAAATTCTGGATGCGCTGGAGGAGGCGGCAAGGGCATGAGATGGGATGAATATTTGAAAAAAGAGCGGCTGCCTTCCTTTTGGTGCGCGGGATGCGGTTACGGCCAAGTCATGCGCTCGCTCGCCATGGCGCTGGAAAAGACGCGGGCCGCCTTGGAAAACACCGTGATCGTATCCGGCATCGGTTGCTGGGGCCATGTGGACTCTTGGATGAAGCCCAACGCGTTTCACGGCATACACGGCCGCGCGCTCGCGTTTGCCACGGGCATCAAGCTCGCTTCTCCCGCGCTCAACGTCATCGTCGTGATGGGCGACGGGGACGGCGTGACCATCGGCGGGAATCACTTTATCCACGCGTGCCGCCGCAATGTGGGGCTGACCGCCGTCGTCTGCAACAATCTCAATTACGGCATGACCGGCGGACAGTATTCGGGAACGACGCCGGAGGATTCCATCACCTCCACTTCGCGCTACGGCCACATCGAGCAGAGCTTCGACATCTGCCGGCTCGCTGAAGCGGCGGGCGCCCATTTCATCGCCCGTTCCATCTCGGAAAACGTCGTTGCGACAGCCGATTGTATCGCGGAGGGAATGAAACGGGAGAATTTTGCCGTCATTGAGGTCATGTCGCCCTGCACAACGCATTACGGACGCAACAACAACATGCGCAAACCGATCGAGATGTACCGGCGGATCAAGAGTCTGGCCGTGCCGGTCGGCACCGCAGCCAAGCTCTCCTCAGAGCAAATGGAAGGCAAATTTGTAACGGGCATCCTGCTTGACAGGCCGGGCGAGGACTATTTCACACGGTATCAAAACAATATCAAGGTCAAGGCGCAGACCGCAGCCAAAGAGGAGGGCACATGATGCGGACGAAGTGGGAGATTGTTTTCGGGGGAGTCGGCGGACAGGGACTCCTGCTCAACGGCGAACTTCTCGGCGCCGCCGCGTCCATTCTGGAAAAGCGCCAAGCCGTTATGATCGGCGCATACGGCACGGAAGCCCGCGGCGCTTTCACAAAGGCCGATCTGATCCTGTCGGAGGAATACATAGACTTCCCGGAGGTCTTGCGGGCCGATGTCGTGGTGGCGCTGGCGCAGGTGGCCTATGACCGTTACGCGGCGGAGATGCCGGAGGGTTCCATTCTGCTCTACAACAGCGACAGGGTGAAGGAAACGCCCTCGCCGGCCCGCCGCTACGGAGTGCCGACGGAAACCATCGCCTCCGGGGTGGGAAACCCCTCCGGGCAAAACATGGTGGCGCTGGGCGCGCTGCTCGCCCTGACGCGGTGCGCGCGCCCAGATTCGGTCAAGGAAATGATCCGGCGCCGCTTTAAGGGCACCGAAACGCTGATCGCCGGCAACATCGCCGCTTTTGAGGGCGGGTATGCTTCGGTATTGGGGTAAGTATAATATTTCATTTCCTGTTCCGCCAAAGGGGTGCGCATCGCCCCCTTCGGCGGTTGTCCTGCGCACGGACGCACGGAAAAGCCGCGCAAATCGGAGGCATATCGATCTTTTCTTTGTCCTGCGACTGTGATACAATGGGCGCATGAAATACTGCATCTTGATGGGAAGTCCGCGCAAAAATGGAAATACCTCGTCCTTGCTGCAACCCTTTGCCGAAGAGCTGCGCGCTTCGGGTGCGGGGCATGCGCTCATATGGCTGTACGACAGGCGGATCGAGCCCTGCGTCGCCTGCAGGACCTGTCAGTACGATTGGTCGGTTTTCGGTTGCCGGCATCGCGACGATATGCAGGAGATCTTCGACGCGGTCTTGGCCTGCGACGTCCTCGTGCTCGCGACGCCCATCTATTCATGGTACTGCACGCCCCCCATGAAGGCGGCGATCGACCGCTTGATGTACGGCATGAACAAATACTACGGAGACGAGAAAGGACCCTCTCTCTGGCAGGGAAAGCGGCTTGCGCTGATCGCCACCTGCGGCTATCGCCCGGAGAAGGCGACGGATCTTTGGGAGGAAGGCATCAAACGTTACTGCAAGCATTCCGGCCTCCGATACGCCGGAATCTTGGCCGAGCGGGATTTGGGCTACCGGTCCGCGTTCATGGACGAGGAAAAGGCGCAACGCGCGCGGCTGTTCGCGCGACAATTGCGACAATTGCAATGCGGAAAATAGATTTTTCCATTGACAACGGAAAACCCATGTGCTAAGATAATATTCGGCTCATGAAAAGCCTGTGA
>JAISML010000096.1 GCA_031276775.1 Eubacteriales Family XIII. Incertae Sedis bacterium
GAAAAAGGAAACGCCGAACACCATGGACGAAGATTACTATTTCTCGGAAGCCATGTCGTTTACAAAGATGAAGATGTCTTCTGTCCGCATGGCGAAAAAGTATCTGTGCGCAGGGGAGCGCGTGTTGATCATAGACGATTTTCTTGCGCACGGGCAGGCGGCTCTCGCTTTGGTCGATCTCGTTTCGCAGGCCGGCGCGGAAATTCTCGGCGTCGGCATCGTGATTGAAAAAGAATTTCAAGGCGGCGGGCGCAAATTGAGAAACAAAGGGTTCAGAGTCGAATCCCTTGCCATCGTCGAAAAAATCGAAAATGGGGTCATTGTGTTCAGAGGAGAGACCGACGCATAAGAGCGCGAAGCGTAAATCCGGTTCCCGCGCAGGGGTTGGCGGATCGCACGGCCGCAGCGCGGTCCGCCGATCCCGGCAACCGAATTCATGCGGGGATCCGCCAAAATTCTTCGCCGGCTATTTACTGCATTCCCGTTTTGCATTATAATATTCCTATCCTTCGGGCGATAATCCGACGCTCCCGCATGTGTACGGAATGTGTTTGTTTTGGCGGGCTGCCTTTGTTCGCAGGACATGACGGCGCTGTCGTGTCACCGGCAATTCCGGAGGTTATACCCTGAAAAGTTGTTATGAAAAGGAGAAGAGGTATGAGAAAAATTTTTCCGATTGTTTTGTTTGTGATTGCATTGACCGTTTCCCTTGCCGCGTGCGGTTCCGACAAGGACAAGGGCGACGGCGCGGCCGGCGAAAAATCCGCGGAACCGCTTACGATAGGATTCATCTACATTGGCACGGTCAATGACGGAGGATATACGCAGGCGCAGGACGCCGGGACGAAAGCCGTGGAATCGCACTTCGGCGATCGCGTCAAGGCGCTTCGATTGGAAAGCATTGACGATA
Source organism: Eubacteriales Family XIII. Incertae Sedis bacterium (assembly GCA_031276775.1). Lineage (GTDB taxonomy): Bacteria > Bacillota > Clostridia > Peptostreptococcales > Anaerovoracaceae > JAISGB01. The sequence goes on from JAISML010000096.1 coordinate 911, forward strand.
CGAACAAACAAGCCGCCATGGACGCCGCCAAACAGATGATCGATCAAGGCGCGAAAGTCATCGTCGGAACCAGCTTCGGCTTCGGCGAGGCTCTCAACGAAATGGCCAATTCGGGCGATTACGACGACATCACCTTCCTTCATTTTTCGGGGAGTTACATCAACGACACCAATCTCGGCAACTATTTCGGCGCGATGGAAGAGCCTCGGTATCTCTCGGGGATCATCGCCGGAATGCAAACGGAAAGCAACAAATTGGGCTATGTCGCCGCCTATCCTTATACCGAGGTGCAGATCGGCATCAACGCTTTCGCACTCGGCGCGCAGTCGGTGAATCCCGACGCGGAGGTGAAAGTCGTTTACATCAACAGCTGGTACGATCCGGCCAAGGAAAAAGAAGCGGCGGAAGCCTTGCTTTCCCAAGGTTGTGATGTGATCACGCAGCACGCCGACACGACGGGTCCGCAACTTGCGGCGGCTGCGGCCGACAAGTATGCGATCGGTTACAATCTCGACAACAGTGCGGTGGAGGGGTTGGAAGACGCATTTCTTACCGCGCCCATCTGGAACCACGAGATATTCCTGATCCCGACCATTCAGGCCATCCTTGACGGAACATGGGAACCGGAGTCCTATTACGGCACGATGGCGGACGGTTACATCGATCTGGCGCCTCTGACCAAAAACGTGAGCGCGGAAGCCACCGCGAAAGTGGAAGAAGTCATGACGAAGATCAAGGCGGGTGAGTTCCCGATCTTCGTGGGCCCCATCAAAGACAACGCGGGCAACGTGAAAGTTCCGGAAGGACAGACCCTCGACAGAAGCGGCATCTGGAAGACCGATTACTTGGTGGAAGGCGTCACCGCAGGCGAGTAGAGGGACGGCGCGGAGCGATGCGACGGTCGCGGCGCGCGGGCAATGAAAAGGAAGCATGGATTGATGACCGCGACACCGGCGATCCGGATGGAAAATATCACCAAGTCCTTTGGTTCCGTCACCGCCAATGACGGAATCAATCTCACCGTGTACAACGGGGAGATACACGCGTTGTTGGGCGAGAACGGCGCGGGCAAAAGCACGCTGATGAACATGCTGTCGGGGATCTACCGTCCCGACAGCGGTTCCGTGCGCGTGAACGGGGAACCGGTCAACTTCGCTTCCCCGCGGGATTCCATCAAAAAAGGCATTGGCATGATCCATCAACATTTCAAGTTGGTGGACGTGATGACGGCGGCGGAAAACATCATCCTGGGACGGCGCGGCGGGTTCTTTACGAAAGAAGCGAGCCTGATTAAGCGGATTGCGGATATTTCCGACAGATACGGACTCGATGTCAATCCGCGCAAAAAAGTCTATGAGATGTCGGTCGGGGAAAAGCAAACGCTGGAGATCGTCAAGGTGCTGTACCGGGGCGCGCGTATCCTCATCATGGACGAACCTACGGCGGTTCTCACCCCGCAGGAAATAGACGGCTTGTTTCGGATCATCAGAAACATGAAAGAACAGGGTTGTGCGGTCGTGATCATCACGCACAAGCTCAACGAGGTGATGGAAATCAGCGACAGAATCACCGTGCTGAGGCGGGGACGTTCGGTGGACACGATCCGCACGGAGGACGTGGAGATACCGGCTCTCATTGAAATGATGGTCGGCCGCAAGGTTGATATGAAAATAAGGCGCGAGGCGCCGCCGGTCGAGGGAAAGGAACTCCTGCGCCTCGACCGCGTCACCGTTGTGGACAGTGACAGGAAAGTGGCGTTGGACGGCGTCAGTTTTACGCTGAACACGTCGGAGATACTCGGCGTGGCGGGCGTCGCAGGCAGCGGGCAGAAAGAATTGTGTGAAACCATCGCCGGCCTGCAGTCTGCGGAGAAAGGTCGAATCTTCTTCGACGGGAAGAATATTTTGGGCAAATCGCCGCGCGAGATCATCAGGCTGGGCATACGCATGGGCTTCATTCCGGAGGATCGCCTGGGTATGGGGTTGGTGGCGTCCATGGATATCGTCCGCAACATCATCCTGAAAGAATACCAAGGGCAGAAAGGCATCGTTCTGAAACGGGGCTTCGGCGCGGAAAAAGCGCGTGGGATCATCGAACGTCTGGACATACAGACACCGAATTTGACGACGCCGGTTTCAAAACTGTCAGGCGGCAACATTCAGAAAGTACTGTTGGGGCGCGAGATCGATTCCGATCCGAAAGCGCTCATCACTGCCTATCCGGTGCGCGGTTTGGACATCGGCGCCTCTTACCGGATCTACGATCTGTTGAATGAACAAAAAAGCAGGGGCGTCGGGGTGATCTTTATCGGCGAGGATTTGGATGTGCTTTTGGAACTTTGCGATCGCGTACTCGTACTCTCCGGCGGGAAGATCACGGGCATTGTCGACGCGAGGCGCGCGAGCAAAGAAGAAATCGGCTTCCTCATGGCGGGCGGGACGCACATGAGAGGAGGTGGCGGATCGTGATCTTCCCTTTCATGGCGATCAAAAGGGACGACATTCCCAAGAAGCGCGCGGCGGTCATCCGTATTTCATCCGTCCTGCTTTCCCTGCTCTTTGCGGGCGTCGTCCTCTTGTTCTTCGATTTGAATCCTTTCGTCGTCTTCGGCACCATCATCGAGGGATCGGTGGGCAGCGCGGCGCGGATACAGCAGACCATCGTCAAGGCTGTGCCGCTCACCGTCGCTTCGCTCGGCGTCCTCGTTGCGTTCAAGATGAAATTTTGGAACATCGGCGGGGAAGGGCAGATCGTCATGGGCGCGCTTGCGGCGTCCTTTGTCGCGCTGAATTTCGGCGACGTGCCCCGGCCGATCCTGCTTCCGCTCATGGCGATCGCCGCTGTGGCCGGCGGAGGGGTATGGGCGCTCATTCCTGCGGCATTCAAAGCGAAGATGGGAACCAATGAGGTGATCTTCACGTTGATGATGAACTACATTGCCATCAAATTTGTGACCTATCTGCAATACGGTCCCTGGCGCGATCCCGCGTCCAAGGGCTTTCCAAAGATCCCGAATTTCAGCGACAACGGATTGCTCCCTTCGCTGTTCGGCATTCACATCGGCTGGATATTCGCCCTCATTTTGGTCGTTCTCGTGTACTTGTTCATCAATTATACGAAAAAAGGATATGAAATCGCGGTGGTGGGCGCGAGTATCGACACCGCAAAATACGCCGGCATCAACATTCCGTCCGTCATCATGATCGCCATGTTTGTTTCGGGCGGACTTTGCGGTTTGGTGGGGATGATACAGGCTTCCGCCATCGAAAAGACGCTCGTGTACGGCATCTCCGCCAATTACGGATTTACCGCCATCATCACCACGTGGCTGGCGCGGCTCAACGCCGTCGCCGTTTTGTTCGTGTGCGTCGCCTTTGCCATGCTGCTTCAGGGCGCGGCTTTCATCCAGCTTGCCATGAATGTTCCGGCCGCCGTGGCCGGCGTGGTGCAGGGCGTCTTGCTGTTCTTCGTGTTGGGCAGTGAATTTTTCCTCCGGTACAGAATACGTTTTACCGGACGCGGATCGCTTGCCGCAAAAGCGCGCGGCGCACGGAAGAACCCGTCCGCGGACGGACAGAGGGGCGGCGAAGTGTACGAAACCGGAAAAATCGACGGTGAATCGTCCGCAGACGAACGAACCTGCGGCGAAACGTCTGCGGACGGAGAGGAGGCGCGCTGATGTCCGGTTTTCTCGCGGCGGCCATTGTTGCGGCCACTCCCCTGCTCTTTGCCACATTGGGGGAAGTGATCGCGGAGAAATCCGGCAGTCTGAATCTGGGCGTCGAAGGCATGATGCTCATGGGCGCCGTCATCGGGTTTACGGTTGCATACGGCACGGGGAATCCTGCGGCGGCCATGATCGCCGCGTTTGCCGCAGGCGGCGCGGGCGCATTCATCTTCGCGATCGTGACCGTATCCCTCCAGGCGAATCAGGTGGTCACGGGGCTTACGCTGACGATATTCGGCTCCGGGTTTTCCAGTTTTGTGGGGGACAGGATGATCGGACAATCGGTTCCCGCTTCGGTTCTGAAATTTTTCGCGCCGATCGACATTCCCTTGATCGGCGATATTCCGTTTGTGGGATCCGTATTGTCCGGACACGATGCGTTCGTCTATCTCGGTTATGTGATGGTGATCGTCCTGTCGATCTACCTCTACAGAACGCGCGCGGGATTGAACATGCGGGCGGTCGGGGAGAATACCGCCGCCGCCGACGCATCCGGCGTCAACATCACTTTGTACAAGTACGCGCACATCATTTTCGGCGGCGGGCTTTGCGGTTTGGGCGGAGCTTATTTGAGTTTGGTCACCGTGCCCATCTGGCAGGCGGACGTCGTGACGGGGCGCGGTTGGATTGCCGTCGCCTTGGTGATCTTCGCGTCATGGAATCCGATCAAAGCGTTTTTCGGTGCATTTCTGTTCGGCGCACTGAGCATACTCGGGCTCAGGTTGCAGAGCATGGGGATTCACATTTCACAGTATTTGGTCGATCTTTTCCCCTATGCGGCGACCATCGTCATCGTGATCATCGGCACCCACAAGAACCGCAAAGAGGATCTGCCGCCCGGAAACCTCTCGGAACCGTATTCCCGGGAAAACAGATAGCAAGACAATCGCACGATGATGCGCGGCCGTCCGGGCGGGGCGCGGCGCGCGAAAGATGAATGGCGATCAAACGATGATGCACAAGAGTTGGAGAGTAAAACGCAATATCAGGAAGCATATCCGAAAATACGATGCGGCGGATTCAAACGCGGCAAAGACCGCGCGTTCCGTTCTCGGCGTGGCGCTCGCCGCCGTTTTCGCGTTGACCGTGCCGATCTCCGCCATTTTTTTCGCGGCCAACCTTGTATTCCGTCTGCCCGATCTGTATAATTTTGACATAAGCAGGACGGTGGTCGCCGAGGACATTGAACTGAAAACGAAAACGGACGCCATTGGGGATTTGATTTCGGACTACATGTTTCACAGGACGGATTATTTTCAATTGCGCGCCGAATACCAAGGACGTGAAAAGCCTGTGTTCTCCATCAACGACGGCATGAACATAGGCCGTTACAGAACTTTGCTCGATCACACTATCATCG
>JAISML010000163.1 GCA_031276775.1 Eubacteriales Family XIII. Incertae Sedis bacterium
TTGCGCGGGCGGCGTGAAAGAGATCATGTTGCTCGGTCAGAACGTGAACGCGTACAAGGGAAAGTCCCGGGCGGGCGTCGCCCCCGGCGGCGTTTTCCCCCCGGATCGCGCCGCCGCGCAGGTGGATTTCACCGATCTGCTGTATCGGTTGGACGCGGTGGACGGCTTGGAGCGAATCCGTTTCATGACCTCCCATCCGAAAGACTTCTCGGACAAACTGATCCGGGCTTTCGCGGACGTGAAAAAACTCTGTCCGGGCGTACACCTGCCTGTGCAGGCAGGCAGCAACCGCACCCTTGAACGCATGAACCGCGGATACACGCGGGAGATGTACCTGACCCTGATTGAAAAATTGCGCAATACCATCCCCGACATCGTGATCACCACCGATTTGATCGTGGGCTTCCCCGGCGAAACGGAGGCGGATTTTGAAGAGACGATGGATCTGATCGAGCGTTTGCGTTTCGATTCGGCGTTCACGTTTCTGTTCTCGCCGCGGCGGGGAACGCCCGCCGAAACGTACGGCGACCCTGTTCCGGAAGATGTGAAGCGCGGGCGGTTCAACAGAATGCTGGAACGGGTCAATGCCATTGCGCTCGAAAAGAACAGGGCATACATGGGACGGACGGAGCGGGTGTTGTTCGAAGGACGAAGCAAGACCGACGGGACGACCCTCACGGGTCGAACCCCCGGCGGGAAATTGGTAAACGTCGCCGCGCACGAACGTTTCATCGGAACGATTGCGGATGTGGAGATCACGGAGGCAAAGACATTCAGTTTTTCGGGACGCGTTCGGGAGACGGCGGAACGGTAAACCGCGTGTCCGCAAGCGACGGAACGGTAAACCGCGTGTCCGCAGGCGGCGGGGAAGATCGCGGGAGAGGTGAAAGTTGAGCGGTTCGGGGGCGAAAAATCAATCGATCCAACATGGCCACGGCGCGGCTGTCCTGGTCACGGTGATTGTGACCTCGCTCGCCACGACATTTTCCGGCAGTGCGTTGAATTTGGCGATTCCCTCCATCGGCATCGAGTTTGGCAGCAGAGCCACGCTCGTGGGATGGTTGGTCACAGGATACATTCTCTGCACTGCCATGTTTTCCGTCCCGTTCGGCCGCATTGCGGACATTACGGGACGCAGACGCATTTTCATCATCGGCATCGCGGTGTTCAGCGCCGCGTCGGGTGCGGCGTTCTTCGCGCAATCCATCGGGACGATCCTCGCGCTTCGCGTCACGCAAGGCTTGGGCGGCGCGATGATCTTTTCGACCAATACCGCCATTTTGGTCGATGCCTTCCCCGCCGAAATGAGAGGCAAGGTCTTGGGATATTCGGTCGCGTCCGTCTATGCGGGACTCTCCGTCGGACCCGTCATCGGCGGGCTTCTGACACATTATTTCGGATGGCGTTCGGTATTCGCCGTCACTGCGGCGGTGAGTATTCCGGCCTTGGCCGTGGCCATATCGCGCCTTCCCAAACCGCAGACTTCGATGAACATAGGAGACGGCGATGCAGGAACCGACGATCGAAAAGGGTCGTTCAATCCGGTCGGCATCTGCATGTACATCGCCATGGTTTTCTGCGTCATGTACGGGTTTTCCGTCATATCCGCGAATCCTTACGCTTGGATCCTCATCGTTGCAGGCATTGCGCAGTTCCCGATCTTCGCGTACCACGAATTGCACACGAAGAAACCTCTCATTGAAATTCGGCTTTTTGCGCGCAATCCGAATTTCCTGCTTTCCAATCTGGCGTCGCTCTTCAATTACGGCGCGAATTTTGCCGTAGGGTATCTGCTGTCCATCTATCTGCAACTCGTCATGGGCTTCGGCGCGCAGATTTCGGGGATCATCCTCATCTGTCAGCCGGTGATGCAGGCGATCCTCTCTCCTTTGGCGGGACGGCTTTCCGACAAATACTCACCGTTCAAACTGGCTTCGATCGGCATGGCCTGCTGCGCGGGTTCTCTGTTTTCTTATGTGTTCTTGGGGCTTGACGCGCCGCTGTTTCACGTGCTGATCAATTTGACGGCGACAGGCGTCGGTTTCGGTCTGTTCAGTTCGCCCAACACAAACGCCGTCATGTCCGCCGTGTCTCCGGCCGATTACAGCGTCGCGTCTTCCATTCTGGCGACCATGCGTTCCCTCGGCCACGTGTCGAGCATGGCCGTCATCACGTTGATCATGCACATGCATCTGGGCGACGCGAGCTTTGAGTCGTCGTCTCCGGAGATGCTCATGGATACCATGCGCACCGCGTTCATCGTCTTTTCGGCGGTTTGCGCCGTCGGCGTATTCATCTCCCTGCAACGAAAACGCGGCGAGCCGGCATAGTCTTGCGCGTTTCGGACAGTTCCGATCCGCGGATTGTCTCCGCATGGGGATCTGCTGTGTTCAAAACGTGGCCGCAAGTCTGCCGTCAAAGAACGCTCCGCATCCGTTCAGCCGCGGTATGTCGGCATCCAAAGCTTCTCGGCTTCGAACATCCTTCACGGAGCCGAGGAAGGCCGATCATATCAATCGGCTTGCCGGGAGGAAGACCGATCATATCAATCGGCTTGCCGAAACGTACAACGTTGAATAAAATTACATGCATATCTCCAATAAAGTTGAATCAGAATTCGCATTCTGATTGTAATTCAATCTTGCGCAGCAGACGAAAAGGGTGCGGAAATCAAAATTTTTTGAGTAGGCTTGACAGGGAGCGTTTGTCGTTGTAATATGTACATATGAACATTTATTCAGATGAATTCAATAGCCTGGCGGAACTCTACAAGAACTTCTCGGATCCGACGAGGTTGAAGATCATGTATGAGCTTTCAAAAGAGGAACTCTGCGTTCAGGAGATCGCCGAACGGCTGCGGATGAATCAATCCGCGATATCCCATCAATTGCGGGTTTTGCGGAATGTGCGTTTGGTGAAATTTGTGAAAGAAGGGAAGATGGCGAGATATTCGCTCGACGACGATCATGTGCGTTATATCTTGCAGATTGGAGTGGACCATGTCAAACATACGAGGTGACGCCGTTCTTGACGAACGGGATGAAGTGACCGGAGAACACGCGCGCGATACGCACGAACATGAGGCGCGCGCGCACGGAGATTGTCACGATCATGCGCACAGCCGCGAGGCGCAGGGGGATTGTTGCGGACATGCGCACGCGCAGGCCACCCAAAAACCCGACAGACGCGACGCGCACGGATGCGCCTGTTGCGGAAAGGAAGAGAGCGGCGGCGAGAACATAGGGAGCGCGCCTTTCATCATCGGGATCGTTCTCTTTGCGTTGGGTTTCGTCCTGGAACATTTCGGTTCCTCTTTCGTGGGCTTGTTTGCGCCCGGCGCGGCCGGAAGCGTATCCGCGCCGTTGCTGCGTTGGGGACCCGCCGCAGTGTCGTTGATTGCCTACCTGCTCATCGGCAGGAGCGTGCTGCTGACGGCGGGGAAGAACATCCTGCGGGGGCGCGTCTTCGATGAAAACTTCCTCATGGCCATTGCGAGCATCGGCGCTTTCGTGATCGGCGAATATCCCGAGGCC
>JAISML010000188.1 GCA_031276775.1 Eubacteriales Family XIII. Incertae Sedis bacterium
GCGCGGGAGAACCCTTGCTGTTGCTTAACGGCATTTTCATGTCGTGCGCGTCATGGTCCGCGTTCGTCCCCGCGTTCACAAAGTCAAACCGTCTGATCCTGCTGGACTTCATCGATCAGGGTTTGAGCGACAAAGCCGGAGGGGAATACAGCCAAGCGCTTCAGGAGGGAATCGTGCCCGCGCTTCTGGATGAACTCGGGATTGAGGCGGCCCACATAGCGGGCGTCAGCTACGGAGGGGAAATTGCGATGAAAACAGCAATACGCCACCCCGGCAGAGTCAGGAAATTGGTGCTGGCCAATACCGCCGCCTATACTTCCAAGTGGCTTTTGGACATCGGCCGTTCATGGGAATACGCTTACGAGAGTTACGACGGGCGCCGGTTTTTCAAAACATGCATTCCCATCATCTACTCCCCGCAGTATTACGAAGACAACTACGAATGGGCGATGGCGCGCGAGGAACTGTTCGCCAAGGCATTCACGGCCGAGATCTACGATGCGTTTGGCAGACTGACGCGCAGCGCGGAGAACCATGACGAGCGGGAGGGACTCCCAAGCGTCAAGGCGCCGACCCTTGTCATTTCCTCCGAGCTGGATTTCGTGACGCCGCTGTTCCATCAGACCGAGTTGGCGCGTCTCATACCCGGTGCGGGCCATGTGACGATACAGGGCGCCGGTCATGCCTCAATGTACGAAAAGCCGTATGAATTCACCGCATTGCTGTTGGGCTTCATCAACAGCGGAGCGGAGAATATCATCATAAAATGACATGTGCGCCGCATTGCTTTTTGCATCCAACCCAATGCGGATCATCCGTTAAAGTCAACTGAATTGTAGTATGGAGTATGGGGAGGTATTTTATGGGTAATCGTTTGGAAAGAAAAATCGCACTTGTAACCGGAGGTTCGGCGGGCATCGGCGCCGAATGCTGCAAACTGTTTGCGCGGGAGGGAGCGATCGTGTTCGCCGGCGATCTGAAACCGCTCTCTTACGAAGCGGAGAATGTTGAGTATATCCGATTGGACGTCACGGATACGAAGAACTGCGAAGAGGTTGTTTCCTCGATCAAAAATCGCCATGGAAAGATAGACGTCCTCGTGAACAATGCCGGTATCACGCGGGACGCGCTCATTCACAAAATGACGGACGAGCTTTGGGATATCGTCATAGACATCAACCTCAAAGGGGTGTTCAACATGGCCAGGCTCATCGGACCGCTCATGATGGAAAACGGCTACGGCTCCATTATCAACATCTCTTCCGTAGTCGGCGAATTTGGCAATATCGGTCAGACAAACTACGCCGCGACGAAAATGGGGGTGGTGGGTATGGCAAAGACCTGGGCCAAAGAATTCGCCCGCAAAGGCGCCAATGTGCGGTGCAACGCCATTGCCCCGGGATACGTAATGACGGACATTCTCAAAACAGTGCCCCAGGATCTGCTGGATCAATTTGCGGGGTTGACGATGCTCGGAAGACTGGGCGAACCGGAAGAGATCGCAAAAGCGGCGCTCTTCCTCGCAAGCGACGAAAGCAGCTATGTCACGGGCCATCTGCTTAGCGTGAACGGCGGCATGCGCCTATAGTTCCGTTGCCGCGGCCGGAACCGGGAGAGGGAGGATCGGTCATCCCTCTCTCGGTTCGATGCCTTTGCGTATAATGGTGAGCATACGCGCCGTGGACACCTTGATGTTCGCCAAAGTCAACTGGCGCATCACACTCTGAAAAATGAATATGTCCGTAACCAAATGCACACAAAGATCCGCCAAACTCCCGGTGTCTGTTTCGTTCGAGATAATGCCGCGGTCTTTGTCATAGGCTATCGCGATCAAAAACGTTTCTTTGTACTTTGTCTGTATGTTCTGTATCAGTTGCCTCGAAATGCCGTGCGCGTGACCGTACAGATGCTTTCCAAGCTCAATGTGCTGCGGATTCATCAACAGGAATTCACTGTCTTTCAAATAAAATTCCTCAAAGAAGCGTATAAACGGCTTGTCTTTGTACAGTCTGAAAGCCGGTTTCACATGCGCGGATCTCTGTGCCCTGAGTTCATCGAACACATATGTGTACAGATCTTCTTTGTTGGTAAAATACTGATAAAGGCTCCCCCTTGAAATCTTGGCGCCGCTCACGATATTGGAGAGGTACGCTTCCATGACATTTCTCCGGCTAAATTCATTTATGGCCGCCTGAAGTATGCGGTTTTTTTTCTCTTCGGGAAGATTGTAAAACGTCTGTGTTGGCATTGATCCTCCTTAACATCTCAAACATCTCAAAAGGTTGTGATTGCGAAACCTGCCCGGTTGTGAACAGAAGAAAGGCAACAGGGAACTTAACATAGACAATTATATCATAGTTTGGCGGCTGCTGTGGGGAAGAATGACGATTATTTTTGACTTTAACGCCAAACGAGTTACTGTTCAGGGGACGCCGAGGGTTGCGCGGCCGGCCGGAGCCTCCGGCGCCCCCTGAACAGTAACTCAAAACGGGTTTCCTGTCTCCGGCGGTTCTTACGACGAGTAGTCCGTATCGAACGTCACGACCGCCTCCAACCTTTCGTCCGTTTTTTTCAGTTCTCTTTTGAGCATTTCCCGGATCTCGTCCGTACGCGCGAGACCCGCTTCGGAGAGTACCGCGTCAAAGATAACGTTGATCCGCTCCTCGCCCCGCACCACGCGCAGGTCGTGCAGATCCACGACGCCGTCCGCGGAGGCGACGACGTCCGCCATCCGCGTCTTCAGTTCGTGGATCAGCGGATCGTTCGTATCCACGGGATCCATATGGCCCACCAACTCAATGTTCCATCTTTTCATCGCCTCCCGCTCGATGGAATCTATCACATCGTGGCTCCGCAGGATATCCCGCGCGGCGTCCACTTCAATGTGGACGGACGCGAAGATCCGACCCGGACCGTAATCGTGAACGATGAGATCGTGTACCCCTATCACGCCATCCCCGCGCAGAACCAACTCCTTGATCTTCTTTATCAGATCCGGATCCGGCGCCTGTCCCAGCAGCGGCTGCACGGTCTCCCGAATCAGTCCGAAACCGGAATAAATGATAAACGCGGCGACCGCAAGCCCCATGAAACCGTCCGCGTTCACGTCTGTGAGACGTCCGCCCGCCAACGCAAGGAGAACGGCCGACGTGGCGACGACATCGTTCCTGCTGTCTATCCCCGCAGCCTTCAACGCCGCGGACTTGATGCGCTTTCCGAGATGGAAATAGAAGAGCATCTGCCACACCTTGACGCCGATTGCGACCGCAAGCAGGATGGCCGTCGGATAGCTGAACGCAACGGGATTCGGATTCAGAATCTTTTCGTAGGAGGAGGAAATCAATTGAAAGCCGACGAGAATGATCAGCGCCGCGACGACAATGCCCGTCATATACTCTATCCGGGCATGGCCGTACGGGTGCGCCTTGTCGCCTTTCTTGGCCGCCATTTTGAACCCGACGAACGTGATCACGGAAGCCGCCGCGTCCGACAGATTGTTCACGGCGTCCGCCAAAATGGCGATGCTTCCCGAAAATATGCCGAGCAACGCCTTGAGCAGACTGAGAAACACGTTCGTGCAGATCCCCGTCACGCCCGCCAATTTCCCGTAAGACTCCCGCACCTCAGGGGAGTCCGTATTGTCGCGATCTTTGATAAACCGCCCGATCAAAAATTTCGTCATAAAAACAGCGAACCCCTCCCCTCACTGCCTCGTATTTGCGCTTTGTCCCGCGACATCCGTTCCGACGCCGGCGGAATCCGCCGTAAGAGACCGCCGTGCCGGTCAAGCGTCACCGCCAAAGCGTGTCAGGATAGACGCCTTTGTCTTTGAGCGCCTGCAGGGCGGCGATCACGGGTTCTCTGTCCTCCCGGTACGTAACGCCGTACCATTGCCCATCCGTGCCCAGCGTCTTGACCGAAGCGCGGCCGCTTCGCAACAGCCGATCCACTTCCCTCGGCAACAGATATTCCGCTTTCAGCGGATTTTCGGCAAACGCCTCTTCCAAAAATATCGGGAACCCGCGTTCCAGTTCCTCCATGAAGCTTTCGGTAAATCCCCAGAAATTCATGG
>JAISML010000003.1 GCA_031276775.1 Eubacteriales Family XIII. Incertae Sedis bacterium
GTACAGACGGTGGTCAAATCCATGCTGAAACTGAAGGAAACCCCAAAACCGGACGACGCTGCGGATGCCGTTGCGGCCGCTATCTGCCACGGAAATTCCGCAGGCTTCATCGATCGCGTAAAACGGGCGGTGAGCGGTGCGGGCGGATGAAGCCGCGGGTGAGTGAAAACACAGGCGGCCGGGACCGCAAACGGAAGAGGCTGTGAGCGATGATCAGTTACATACACGGGAAATTGGCGTACAAATTGGATAATTCCGTCGTGATCGATACCGGCGGGGTGGGATATGAGATATTCATGCCGGACAACGCGCAGGTCTTTTTTGCCCGGGAAGGCGAAGATGTGCGTGTTTTTACGGTGATGATCGTCAAAGAGGGCGATATGAGCCTGTACGGTTTCGCCGACCGCGAGTCGGTCCGTCTGTTTCGTCTGCTCATTTCGGTCAGCGGCGTCGGCGCAAAGGCCGCGATGGCCATTCTCTCCGTTTTGTCCGCTTCGGAAGCGATCAAAGCCATCACTTTCGGCGACGCGACCCTGCTGACGCGCGCGAACGGCGTGGGGAAAAAATCCGCCGAGCGCATTATTTTGGAATTGAGCGACAAAGTGGGCGGTGCGAACGGCATCGCGCCCGGACCGACGGTCAAAGGCGGCATGGCCGATCCCAGAGCGGAAGCCATCGAAGCATTGCTGGGTTTCGGATACAGCAGAGCGGAAGCCGGCGCCGCCGTCATGGGGGTCGGGGAAGAAGATCTGGCTGTGGAGGAATATGTGAAATTGGCCTTGAAAAGCATGGGCTGATCACGATGTTGCGTGAGAGAGGGAGCGAATGGGCGACGACGCCGCGAGAATCGTAAGCGTAAAAAATACGGACGCCGAAGAAACCCTGAGGGACGCGACCTTGCGTCCCAAGCGGTTGGAAGAGTATATCGGCCAAAAGAATGTGACCGATAATCTGCGGGTGTTCATCGAAGCGGCGCAGAGACGGTGCGACGCGCTGGATCATGTGCTGTTTTACGGACCGCCCGGTCTCGGAAAGACGACGCTCGCCGGGATCATCGCCAACGAGCTTGGCGTGGATCTGCGCATCACGGCGGGACCCGCCATCGAACGCGCGGGCGATCTTGCCGCATTGCTGACGAACCTGAACGACAACGACGTCCTTTTCATCGACGAGATACACCGGTTGAATCGTTCCGCTGAGGAAATCCTCTATTCCGCGATGGAGGATTACGAGATAGACATGATCATCGGCAAGGGACCGTCGGCGAAATCCTACCGCATACCGCTTGCGAAGTTTACGCTGATCGGCGCGACCACGCGGGCGGGCAGTCTCTCCGCGCCGTTGCGCGACAGGTTTGGCATCGTCAGCAAATTTGAAATGTACACACCCGGGGAACTGTCGGAAATCATACGCCGTTCCGCCGCTCTGTTGAATGTGGAGATCGACGGGGCTTCCCTCATGGAAATGGCAAAGCGTTCCAGGGGGACGCCCCGCGTGGCCAACAGGTTGCTGAAGCGTGTGCGGGATTTTTGCCAGGTGAAGGGCGAGGGACATATCGACATGGAGATCACCGAGGCGACCCTGCGTTCCCTCGGCATCGACAAATTGGGGTTGGAAGGTTTGGATCGCGACATCCTGCGGCTCATCATCGAACGATTCGGCGGCGGACCCGTCGGCATCGACACCATCTCCGCCGCCATCGGAGAGGAACGGGTGACCATCGAAGATGTCTACGAACCTTATCTGATGCAGGCCGGCTTTCTTCATCGGACGCAAAAAGGCAGGATGGCTTCGCCCGAAGCCTATTTGCACTTGGGGCTGACGCCCCCCGCCGGCGATCAGATATCGTTCATCGGCGAAAGCCCGGAGATCGGCGACGGAGAAACATGGACATAGGCAGCTTTGATTTTCATCTGCCACCCGAACGCGTCGCCCAATATCCCGCGCAAAAACGCGACGGATCGCGTCTGCTCGTCGTGCGGAAAAGCGATGGCAGAGCGGAACACCGGCATTTTTTCGATCTCCCGGATTACATCCGATCCGGCGACGTCTTGGTTCTCAACAACTCCAAAGTGATTCACGCCAGACTCATCGGCGTAAAAGCATCGACCGGCGCACTCGTCGAATTGTTCCTGATCGGGCGGCATGCGCGGGCGGAAGGCTCTGCGCCGCAAGACGCCGCTGCGCTTTCGGGACAAACCGCCGACGGGCGGACGCAGAGGCTTTCGTTGCAGGGAGACTCCGCACGATCGGGAACCGCCGACGGGCGGATCGGCGATGCGCGGGTTGCGTGGGACAGCGTGGGGACGGCGGACATAAAGGTCTTGGCAAGACCCGCAAAGAGATTGAAACCGGGCGATATTGTGACGTTCGGCGAAGGTTTGGACGCCGAAATTTTGAATGTGAACGAAGACGGCAGCCGACTGGCGCGGTTTCATTGGTCAGGAAGTTTCTCGGAGCGGATCGAGCGTCTTGGAAACATTCCGCTGCCGCCTTACATCAGGAGAGAAGCCGAACGCTCGGATGAGCTGCGGTATCAGACGGTGTATGCCGAGACGCCCGGTTCTGCGGCGGCGCCCACGGCCGGTCTTCATTTCACGAAGGAATTGCTGGGGCGTCTGCGCGAAAAAGGCGCGATCCTCTCTTTTGTCACGCTGCATGTCGGGCTCGGCACGTTTCTGCCGGTTAAGGCGGCGCGCATCGAAGATCATACGATGCACAGCGAACACTTTTGCGTCGGGGCGGATGCGGCGCGCGCGATCAATGCCGCAAAGCGGGAAGGCCGACGCGTGATTTGCGTGGGCACCACAGCCGTAAGAACCGTGGAAACCGCGGCTTTGCGGGCAAAAATGGCGCATCTGCGGACGCGGACGGAAAATTTGCCGGCGGAAGCGAAAAAGAATGCGGCAAGCGAAGGCAATCCGACGCACATCCTGCGCGCCTGCGAAGGGACGACGGATATCTTCATCCGACCGGGCAGTCAGTTTCGCGTGACGGATGGTTTGCTCACCAATTTTCATCTGCCCAAATCCACCTTGCTCATGCTTGTCTCCGCTTTTTATGACAGGGAGAATGTCCTGCGCCTGTACGGGGAGGCCATTCGGGAGGGCTACCGCTTTTTCAGCTACGGCGACGCCATGTTGATCCTGTAAGCCCACAGTTGCTGGGCAACGGTTGGCGCAGGCGGACGATCCTGCCGCCCTGTATCCGCAGTCCCGCGCCGGGGTATCGAAACAAGGGCGTTTCGCGCGGTAAAACTTTCAAAAAACAAAAAAATGTTTCAAACCGCTTCATCCGGGTATAAATATCATATAAGGAAACATGTGAAAAATGGTTTCGCGGAACGGTTGCGCCGTACTGCGGCGATTTTTTGG
>JAISML010000177.1 GCA_031276775.1 Eubacteriales Family XIII. Incertae Sedis bacterium
ATGTTCCCGCGTCCGGAAAATTCTTTTGCCAAACTTGTATTGGCGACCAACAATCCTCCGGATTTCAGCCTCGGCAAAAAATGATCGAGACTCGGTTGGTTGAACGCGATCAAGACGTCACAATCCCTGACAAACGGACTGCCGATGCGGGCAGGTGATATTCTCACATGACAGTTTGCCGTCCCGCCGCGCATCTCACTGCCGTAGGATGGAATCCACGTGACATTGTCACCCTGTTCCATGGCGGTTTTTGCAAGGATCAGTCCGGCGGTCAGAACGCCCTGTCCCCCAAAACCCGCAAAGATCATATCGCATTTCCCGCTTTCGCGTCCGATTCCAATCATTTTTTCATTTTCCAATCCGCGAATTCACCGAGGGGATAGACCGCTTCCACAACCTTGCTTATGTGCGTGAGCGAATCCAAAGGCGTCATTTTCCAATTTGTCGGGCAGGGAGACAGCACTTCGACGAAAGCGTAGCCGGCCTGTGTCCGTTGCGCTTCAAATGCCCTGCCGATGTAGGATTTCGTCTTCCGGATTGCGGCCGGATCGGTGAGCGCCCCGCGCGCGAGATATGCCACGTCCACCGTCCGCATCATTTCGATCACGTTGAGCGGATACCCTGTCGTCGCCGGATCACGCCCGCCGGGTGACGTGGTCGTAATTTGCCCGGCAAGCGTCGTCGGCGCCATTTGCCCCCCGGTCATGCCAAAGTTTCCGTTATTCACAAAGATGACGGTGATGTTTTCATTTCTGATGGCTGCCCACATCGTTTCGGAAAGCCCGATCGCGAGCGCGTCGCCGTCGCCCTGGTAAGCAAACACGGTACACTCAGGCCGGCTTCTCTTCATGCCGCAAGCCACTGCGGCGGCTCTTCCGTGCTGCGCCTGCACACAGTCCACGCCGAACGTATCGGGCATCCATGAGCTGCAACCCACCGCAAACGCGGCAAGCGCCTTTTTGTCATCCCCGGATTCTTCGAGGATTTCGGCGATCAAACGGTTGACGATCCCATGTCCGCAACCGGGACAGTACTTGTTGTCGGCAAAGAGGATTTTGGGTCTTGCGCATTTCATATGCCGTACACCTCTTTTCTCCTTCGGCTGAAGATATCCTCAATTGCGCCGAGTACCGTATCCGTGTCAAAAAATCCCACACCGCCGCCGAGATCGAACACCCGCTGTTTCATGCCGCAGGCGATCGCGACATCCTGCGCCATCTGTGCGAGCATTGTCATTTCAACGCAGAGCCAGCCGTGCCGGGGACACGCATCCAAGAAAGCGTCATTGGGGAAAGGGTAGAGGGAAATCGGTCTGATCAGTCCGACTTTTTTACCGTTCCCACGGCTGATTTCAACAGCTTCCTCGCAAAGGCGCGCGGAAATTCCATACGCGACGAGGATGAGATCGGCGTCGTCCGTTTCGATGCTCTCCCACCGTTGTTCCGATCGTTCGATCTTTCTGTATTTTTCCGCAATATAGCTGTCATAATCAGCCATGGAGTACATGACCGACGTATGCCTTTTGTATGTGCCGTCCCCCTTGCCTTTGAGCGCCCATGCCGGGACGTCCGGATCGTGTCCGCACATCTCCGGAAGTTCTGCGGGTTCCATCATCTGCGAGAGACTCGCGTCCGTAAGCAAGATCACCGGATTGCGGTGTTCTTCGGCTTTTTCAAATGAAAGTTGGGTGAGATCCGCCGTTTCCTGAACGCTGTTGGGCGCATAGACGAGCGTGCGGTAATCGCCGTGTCCGCCGTTTTTCACGGTCTGCCAGTAATCGCTCTGCCCGACAAATATGTCGCCGAGCCCGCTGCCGTAGCGTTGAATGTTCGCGATCACGCAGGGAAGTTCCGCCGAAGCGATATAAGAAATCCCTTCTTGGAGCAAGGAAAAGCCGGGACCGCTGGAAGACGTCATCGCGCGCATGCCGCAGGCGGCGGCGCCGTAAACCATGGAAATGCCGGAAATCTCGCTCTCGCATTGCACAAACGTACCGCCCACTTCGGGCATGCGCCAACTCAGATATTCAAGAATTTCGCTTTGCGGCGTGATCGGGTAGCCGCCGAAAAAACGGCACCCCGCGCGCACAGCCGCTTCGGCGATGGCCTCCGCGCCTTTCATCAGTACCTTTGCCATTCCGTACCCCATGTTCTTTCCGCGATCCGCTCTTCCGCCAAATCCCCGCGCGATCCCACAGTTCCGCGATCCAATGTTTCCCCAAATCCTTCCGCGAACCCGCGATCCAATGTTTTTCCAAATCTTTCCGCGATCCGACACGCTCCGAAAAACACAGCCGGACATACGCAAAAAAACGTCCGCCGCTCAGTCCGCATCCGTCGTATCCAATTCAAACACACAATCCGGACAGACAGTATGGCAGACGCCGCATTCGATACAACCCCCGCGCACTGCTTCCACCGGGGCGAAACCTTTGCCGTTGATGGTCGTCTTTGACGCGCCGAGTACCTGCCGGGGGCAAAAGTGAATGCAAAACCCGCATGCTTTGCAACGATCCTGGTGTATGGTGAGTCCGCCCATGTTCCCTCCGCGCCGGCGTTCCGTCAGATATCCGGCGTATCAAATTCATCCGGTCCAAACAGGATCCTCGCGGCTTCCCGTGTTGTGATACCCTCTTGTTCCGCCTTTTCGAACACGCGCCGCGTCTGCTTTCGCACAAGGTTCACGGTGTCGTCCACAATTGCCTGCGGTTCGCAGGGAACGAGACCGAAGACGGCTACCTCATAGATTCGAATGCCGCCGAGATTGCTTACGAAATCCACGGCGACGTCCACGCCTCTTTGGGCAAGCAGCGCATCGGCTTCGGGCGTCGTCGGGATATTTGCCGCTTCCACGATGAGCGACGCTTTGATTCTATGGACATTCTCTTTGTTTATGACGTCTTCGAGCGCGGCGGGCACGAGTATATCGCATTCGACGTCGAGCCATTCGTCATTGGGGCGTACAAGATAGTGACGCTGAAAGTCATTGGCGTCGAGTTCTCCTTTCGGCTTTCTCCCGAGGACGAGTTTTTTCACGTCAAGCCCGTCCCGGCATTCGACGAGACCGTTTGCGTCCGCTATGGCGACGACTTTGTATCCGAGCTGATCCAAATGCCACGCCATGGACGCCCCGACGCAGCCAAACCCTTGAACGGCCACCGTTGCCGTTCCCGCATGCCTGTATTTCCACGCTTCGTCGAGCGCGACCGCGCAACCGTAGCCGGTGATCATGTCATACATTTTAAATCCGTCGTAAACCATTTCGCACAGCGCGTCGTGATCCCGGATGCACTGCCGGATTTTGGGGTCGGCTTTCATCGCTTTGGTCGTCGGCAGGCCGATCCCAAGTTCGTTCAAAATTTCGAGAACATCCCCGTAATCCACGCCGAGGTCGCCGCCGATGGAAACGCCCGCCTTGATATACGGCGCCATCGCAATCAGATAACGCCGCAAAACAGCTTTGGCGTCGGGCGCTTTGTAATCGTACCGTATGCCGCCTTTGCAGCCGCCGGTCGTTTTGGATTCCGCAGCCTTGTACTTGTATCCCATGGTGGTGGCAAGACGGACGACTTCTTCTTTGGAAACGGTGGGGTGCATCCGCGTACCGCCGCCGCAGTAATGATTGACGAAATTGTACGCGCACAGCCATCCGACCGCGTCGGACTCAGTATCGTTCCATTCAATGATCGCATAAGGCTTTTTCAACATACCGCACCCCCCTGCGCAACAAACCGCATTCCGCCGTTGCGGATTGCGTCGGGGAAGCAACTCGGCAACCCGTTCAATCCGCGCATCCCGAACCAACCCGTCATAAGCGCCAAATCCGTTAATGTATACAGTATACGTTATCGGGAAGGGAAAGTCAAGCGTCTCTCCCGCGATAGCGTTCCCAATCCTCGCGTATTGCGGGAATCAGATCCGGTTCCAGACCGCAACGCAGGAGAAACGACGCCATTACATTCGTGCCGTCGATCAGCGTCTTCCTGCCGCGCTCCCCGTAAAGAAGGGGTACGAGTTCTTTGCTGTGAAACGAGACGAAACTGTCCGAGCATTTCGCGTAAAGGGAAAGCGTGGGCGTTATCATATCCACATTGCCCACATCGCTGCTGCTGTCCGGCCTGTCGTAGATATGCCAGGGAAGACCGAGGGCTTTGTAGATATCCACGATGGAACGTTCCACCGCGTCAGAGGAGAACAAATCCGCATAGGTGGGCCAGCGTTGCGCAATTTCATATTGGCAGCCCACGGCGATGGCTGCGCCTTCCACACAACGCGCGAGCTTTTCCCGAAGCCCGGCAAGTCCGTCCATTCGGGGACTTCTCAGATAGTAATCCAATTCCACCCGCTCGGGAACGATATTGGGCGCTTCCCCGCCCCGCGTTATGATCCCGTGAAACTGCAATCCCGGTTCGAGGTGCTGGCGCAACATATCGGAAGCATGCACAAAAAGTTGCGCCGCGTTGAATGCGTTGATTCCGTCTTCGGGATTGCCCGAAGCATGCGCCGCCCTGCCTTTGAACGTAATGTACATATCGTTGGAAGCAAGCGAACGCGCCTGCGGCGCATTGTAGTTGTCCAAGTGGCTCATAATCGCGAGGGTATAGCGGTCAAAAG
>JAISML010000191.1 GCA_031276775.1 Eubacteriales Family XIII. Incertae Sedis bacterium
CCACAGCAAGCCGTAGATGGCAATCCTGATGCCGAACGGGAAGAACGGGATTACGCCGAGCAGTGCGCCCAGTATGCCCAGTCCCACGGAAAGCGCGATTACGCACAGCACGAGCAAAACGCCTTGGTTTGCGTGATGGCGGGCATAGATTGATGTCTTGGGCGCCGCAAAGATGGTCACGAGCACGAGAACGCCCAAATAGGCCAAAATCCCGAAAATTTTATTGGCCTCCGCGTCCGCCGCGAGGTTCGGATATACCGGATCGGAACTTGGCGGAGTCTGGTAGGCCGCGTACTGACCGGGTTGGGCGCCGGGCGCGCCGCCCGGATTGGGCGCGCCGTTCGGATTGGGCGCCCCGGTTCCGGCCGCCGCTCCGCAGTTCGGGCAAAACGCCGCATTGTCCGTCATTTGACTTCCGCATTTGCTACAATATGCCATAATAATTTCATTCCCCTTTCCCACACAAGGACACGTGCCGGCGGCGTTCCGGACTTGTTTTTCGGGAACGCGCCGTTGCAAAATATGATCGTCATGATTATATCAAAATCGAGCGGCGTTTACAAGGAAGCGAAAAAATTACGCGTATCCCGTAGAATTCCCCGTAACATATTTGGTTGCGGCGCGGCTCCGCCAGCCCCCGGCGGCAACATTTGGGTCGCCCGGGGAGGCGCCCGGAGTTACAATGCGATTCCGTGCGTGGCGGCAATGTCCGGATGCACGACCCGCCCGTCGATTACGCTCAGGGCAGCCTGCAGCTCGGGATAGGTTTCGCACGCTTTCGCAAGTCCGAAATCCGCGATTGCGACCACGTATTTCCGGGCGGTTTGCGACAAAATTTTCGAAGCGGTCTTTGGCAGCATCGCGGGGAGATTGTCCACGACCACGTGAACGACGCCTTCTTCGATGTAACTTGGCTCGCTGATCGTGGTGTAGCGGCTCGTTTCAATGCCTTTTGCGTTCACCAGATCGATGATCACCGATCCCGGTTTCATTTGCCGCACGGTTTCTCTGCGGATGATGAAGTCGGTGGCGTTCGGATCGGGATAGATCGTGTTGATGAATGCGTCGCTTTCACGCGCGGCGGATTCCGCATCTTCCCGCGAATAGAGGCGGACGCCCATGCCGGGCAACATATTTCGCAAAAAATCGATGCGCGCGCGGCTGATTTCAAAGATCGTCACGTCCGCGTCAAAGCCCCGGCAGACCTTGGCGGCCGCGTATCCCGCGTTGCCGCCGCCCAAAATCGTGATCTTGGGACGTTGCAGTCCGCTCATGCCCACGAGGGATATTCCCGCGCCCCCGTAAGGTTTCAGCATATAGTGGAAAGCGAGGAACGGCGCCATGGAACCGGCAAGCTCGCTGATGTAAGTCACAACGGGCCTTTTGCCGTCCGCCGTTTTGATCAGTTCCCACGAGAGCGCTTTCACCTTTGTGTTTTTCAGCAGATTCACCACCGGGAAATTCTTTTCGTTTTCACCCAAGTGAAACGACGCCAGGATGATCTGCCCCTCTTTGAGCGGGATCGAAAATTCCTCGGGGACAAGGTCTTTGAATTTTACGACAAAATCACTGCCCGTGTAAATTTCGTCCGGAGATCCGACGATGCTTGCGCCCGCTTCCAGGTATTCCCGGTCCGCCGCGCCGCTGCCAAGACCGGCGCCTGTTTCGATCAGCACTTTGTGCCCTTTGTCGACGAGGTGTTTCGCAAAATCGGGCAAAATCACGATGCGCGTTTCCTGATCTTTTCTTTCTTTTGGCATTCCGATAATCATAACTTCCTCCATTCATTTCATTCATTCCGTTTTGACAAAATCCGGCGTCCCGGCGCGGTCCAATGTCCGACGTCCGATGCGTGTTATATATCATGCAAATCGCATACCACAATCGTTGCCGCAGGGACGCCCGCCCCTGACGTCCGTCCGGCGCTTCCGGCAATGCGCGGGAAACCGTCTTTCGGAAGTTGTGTCTGTGCCATATAGTCATATATATGTCAGTATGATATACTGTTTTCAATTCAGGTTGTTATTTGATCGTTCGGCGGCGCTGACACGGGCAGGGTATGAACCGGCGCTTCCTTAAAAACAGCCGCATTCGATTCTGCCGGTGGCGCGTCCGTTGGGACATCGAGGGAGTCCGCGTGAAAACCATAACCATAGATGAAATCGGGAATATCAGCCAACTCTTGGATTGCGTGTACGATCGGATCGGCATCGTGGACAGCGAAGGGTATTTGATTTGGGTGAACAAAGCGTTCGAGGAGTATGGGTTTCCGCGTGAAACGTTGCTGTACAAACACATGAACGAGTTGATCGACATGGGCGTCATGGATTACTCCGCCGTCATGGAATGCATGCGCACGGGCAGCGCCTGCGGGATTGGCCGCGTTCATCGCGACAAATGCGGGAACAGCCTGAACTGGGTCGCGCCGCATATCGACGAGCGCGGAGACGTTGACTATTACATCAGCACCGAATGGGATATGCGGAAGCTGTCGAACATGGAAGAATTTCAGGAAAGCCTCCGAACGTTTCCCGAAGAAGAACTGAATGAACTCAATGATTACCGCAGCAAAAACGCGTTTGGGGACGAGATCGTCTACGGCGGCGAGAGCATGGGGAAAATCCTTTCCGCCGCCGCCTGCGCCGCGCAATCCGACGCGAATATCCTGATCCGGGGTGAAACGGGGACGGGAAAGGAATTGCTCGCAAAGTATGTCCATTCGCAGAGCGCACGCGCCAAAGAACCCTTGATCAACGTAAACTGCGGCGCCATTCCCGATGCGCTGATCGAATCGGAATTGTTCGGTTACGAGAAAGGGGCGTTCACGGGCGCCGCGCCCCAAGGTAAAAAAGGTCTGTTTGAAGCGGCCGATCGAGGGACGCTCTTTCTCGATGAGATCGGAGAACTGCCGTTGCACGTCCAGTCCAAACTGCTCCGCGTGCTGCAGGAGAAGAGGATACTGCGCGTCGGCGGCACAAGGCCCGTATCGGTGGATGTGCGCATTTTGTCCGCCACCAACGCGGATTTGGAAACGGCCGTCCGGGAAAAGCGTTTCCGCATCGATCTGTACTACAGGCTGAACGTCATGCCCCTCGTCATTCCGCCGTTGCGGGATCGACGCGAAGACATTGCGCTGCTCACGCGCTATTATTTGAACCTGTATCAAAAGAAATACAGGAAAGACCTCTCTTTTTCGGAGGAGGCGTTGCTGTTGATGCGACGGTACGATTGGCCGGGCAACGTGAGGGAACTGCAAAACCTGATCGAACGGCTCTGCATCATCGAACCGGACGGCGTCCTCGGCACGGCGGCCATCTTCGAATACTTGCAGGGGGGACTGAACGCCGTCGAACACGCCTGCAAACCGGACGCGAACGAAGCGCTGAACATCGATTTAAACGAAGCAATTGAAATTTACGAAAGAAATCTGCTTCAAAAATACATGAACCGGCATTCGAACATCCGCCAGTACGCGGATTTTTTGAACGTTACAAAATCCACATTGGCAAGAAAACTGCAGAAACACGGATTGCGTTTTCTTTCCCAAACCGGCGAAGCGACCCAAACCGGCGAAGCGTCCCGAAACGGCGGAGCGCGCCGCGATCAAACCATGATCGCGGCCAGTACGACGAAGCCGACGAGCGAAATGCCCGCGCCCACAAAGCAGTAGACGATCTGTGTCCGAACGTGTTCGATGTTGTCCACGCCCGCCCCGGCCGACGCGAGGATCGTGGCGTCCCCCCAAGGGCACGCGTGGCTTCCGAAAGCGCCTCCGGATATCATCGCGCCCAAAGTCAGGGAAACCGGTACGCCGATCGCGTCGCCCAACGGAAGGAGGATGGGCATCAGAATTGCCCAGGTCGCCCAGTTGCTTGCCGTGCAGAATCCGATGATGGCGTGGATGCCGAAGACGATTGCGGGGAACCATATGCCGTCCAGGTACGGCAGGGTGTGATCGATGATGAAATCGCTCAACCCCATGATCTGATTGATGTCATTCAGCACGAAAGCGCAGACGATCGCCATGGACAGCAGAACCATGGACTGAAAGCCCTCCACAAAGGTTCCGACCGCGACTTTCAAGGTCATTTTTTTGCGGGGGATATAGAGCAGCAGACATACGGCCAGCGCCGAGACCGTCCCTTTCAGCAGATCGGGGCCGGTGACGATCGTGACGATCAGCAGTACGGCCATCGGGAGCAGAAAGTCGAAAATATTCGGTTTGACGCCTTCCTCCGGGATTTGATCCTCAAATTTGAAATCCGACTCCCCGGAAAAGACATTGCCCGTCTCCCGCGCGATTTGAAACGCTTTTTTCATCGATCCGAAATGCGGCAGGACGCCGGTGGCGAACAGACCCACCAAAACCGCCGCAGCCAGCGGATACAGCATAAAAGGAATCGCGTGGACGTAAACGGAAAACCCGTTTTCGGATGCGCCGGGAA
>JAISML010000234.1 GCA_031276775.1 Eubacteriales Family XIII. Incertae Sedis bacterium
TCGCGATTGCTTCCGTCACGGATCGGGCGCTTTTTCGATTGCGCGTCCCGGCTTTGGAGAATTCAACAAGCTTGCTTGATGACCTATAGATAATCACAGACGTCCATGGATGATTGCGGATACCGGCTGCGAAAACGATGCGACGGGTCGGTAGTCGGTAAACGATGGGATTTCTCCCCGAATTGAGAGGCGGTACACGATGAAGATCAAATTTTGCGGCGCGGCGGCGGGCGTTACGGGTTCCTGCCATTTGATTACCGTAGGCGGCGATCGGTCGGACGTTGCGGATGAACGGACGGACGGCGGCCGAAACAGAGCGGCGGCCGAAGGCGCGGCGCGCGGCGGGAATAAAGCGGAGACGGATACGTCCGTCCGCATACTTTTGGACTGCGGCCAGTTCCAGGGAGGGAACAGTTTGGAAGCGCAGAACTACGATCCGTTTCCCTTTCGGCCCGATGAGATCGACCTCCTGATTTTAAGCCACGCGCACATCGATCACTGCGGACGGATTCCCTTGCTCGTCAAGAGGGGATTTTCCGGACCGGTTTATTGCACGGACGCCACGGCGGATCTCCTGGGCGTCATGCTCAGGGACAGCGCCTACATTCACGAAAAGGAAGCCGAGTGGAAGACGCGCAAGGCGCAGAGGGCGGGCAGGCCGCCCGCGGAACCGCTCTATACCGTGAAAGACGCGGAAGCGGCGCTGAAACACGTCGTTCCCGTGCTGTACAACCAACTCGTCGAACCCCTGCCGGGCGTGAAGTTCGTCCTCAACGATGCGGGCCACATCATCGGATCGGCCATCGTGGAACTGTGGACGACCGAAGGCGGCAATGTATCCAAGTTGGTATTTTCGGGCGATCTGGGGACGGCGGACCGACCCATGCTCCGCGATCCCGTCGTCATCAAAAAGGCCGATTGCGTCATCATGGAAAGCACCTACGGCAACCGGCTGCATGAAGACAACGAGGAGAGCATTCGGAAATTGGCCGACATCCTGATCCGAACCGCAAAGATCGGCGGTACCGTGGTCATTCCCTCGTTCGCGGTGGGACGTACGCAGGAATTGATCTATGAGCTGAACAATTTTTTTGAGGGAAACGAACCCTACCGAAAAGAATTGGAGCAGGTCATCGTCTATATCGACAGTCCCATGGCGACGGCGGCCACGGAGGTCTTTCGCAGGAATGCGCAAGTGTTCGACGAGGAGTTCAAACAAAAGATCCTGGCGGGCGACGATCCGCTGGATTTCGTGAATCTCAGATTTACAAAGACCACTGCGGAATCCATGTCGCTGAACGAGGGGAATGAGTCCAAAGTGATCATTTCGGCCAGCGGCATGTGCGAAGCCGGCAGGATACGCCACCATCTGAAGCATCATCTCTGGGATGCGCGCGCGGCCGTCGTCTTTGTGGGATACCAAGGGGAAGGCACGCTCGGAAGACGGCTTCTTGACGGTGCGGAGACGGTCACGCTGTTCGGCGAGGAGGTGTTTGTCAACGCGCGGATATACAATCTGGAGGGATTCTCAGCCCATGCCGATCAAAACGGTCTTTTGGCGTGGGCAAAAGGGTTTCGCGCGCCCCCCGCGGCTTTTTTTCTCGTGCACGGTGAGTTGCAGGCCAAGCGCGATCTGGCGCGGGAAATCGAAACAAGCACAGGCATTCGCCCCATCGTGACGGAGGGCGTGTCCGAGTACGAACTCGGCAAGCATGCCGTCACGACCGAAGCGCAGGCGATGCGGGACATCGTCGCCGCGGAGGACGTCGGGAAGCTGCGCAAGCGGATCACGGATATGCGGGCTTCGTTGGAGGATATTCTCTACAATTCGAGTTTGGCTCTCTCCGAAGCAGGCGATCCGACCGTTGTGACCGACATCAACAACCGATTGATGGCGCTCGAAAAGGAGATGTTTGCGCTCGCTTCCGCCGTGAAACGGCAAGCGTGACGTTTGGTTTGATTATTCAGAATAAAGACAATAGTTTTATTTATTGTTCTTCACTTAAAATACGCTCGAATCCATGGAAATGCGCATTCCGTTTTGGTATAATGAGCCATGGAAACGCATATCCCGCATCGGTGCGGGGAACGGCGGAAATACGCGCTTTGCGCCGGTGCGGGAAACGATGGAAACGTTCCCCTGCGCCGGGGCGGCGGATCGCGCAGGCGCGGTGAAACGGTCGTCCGATCGGCGGGCGTCCGATTGGCGGAGGAAGCATGTCGTTATTGAAAGATATCACTTCTGATGTGGCTCAGGTCGCGGAAGCCATCTCGATATCCATGGGGGTTGAGGTGGAAATCGTCGACGACGCGTTGACGATCGTGGGCGGCACTGCCGTTTATGCCGGCATGGTCGGCCAAAAGGAGGAAGCCGGGCGTTTGAACGGCAATTGTCTCTATGCCGGCGTTCTGCGGAGCGGACGGACGGAATTCATCGAAGACGCGCGGCGCTACGAGGGGTATGCTTCCTCTGCGGCCGCGACGGGCGCCGCCGGGGAACTTGCGGAGATATGCACGCCCATCAAGATGGGACGGCGGATCATCGGCATCATCGGTTTGGTGGCGTTGACGGAGCAACAGAAGAAAATCCTCACCGACAAGGATCGCGGCATGGTGCCTTTTGTGGAAAAGATGGCCGATCTTCTTGCGGCAAAAGCCGAAGTACAGGCCATGCTCAACGACAGCGAAAGTTCGCGCAACGAGATGGCCGCCATCATAGAGAGTACCCACGAGGGCGTCTTCGCGGTGGACAAAAACGGTTACATCAAGCATTGCAACCATCGATCCGAAACCCTGTTCGGCGCGGGGAAAGCGGATATCATCGGGAGTCATATCAATGCGTTCATGCAGGGGACGCCCGCGCTCAAGGTGATCGCGACGGGCGAAGGCTATACGGAAAACGAGGAAATATACAAGAATGGCAGAGGTTCTTTTCATTTCATCGTGACGGTCAGACCGTATTTCAGGGACGGAACGCCGGACGGGGTGGTCGTTTCCTTTCGGGACATTGCGGAAGCGCAGAAGTTGGCTTACACGATCGGTACGCGCGCGCTCAAATACACCTTTGACGACATCATCGGCGAGAGCAGTGCGTTGACGCGGATCAAGTCACAGGCCGCCATCATTGCGCGGGGCAGTTCCACCGTTCTCATTACGGGGGAGAGCGGCACCGGCAAGGAGATGTTCGCCAAGGCGATCCATTACTCGGGTCCGCGCGCCGGCGCGCCTTTCATCACCGTGAATTGCGGCGCCATTCCGGAGAATCTGATCGAAAGCGAGCTGTTCGGCTATGAAAAAGGGGCTTTCACCGGAGCGGGCGACAAAGGGAAGCCCGGCAAGTTCGAGTTGGCGGAAGGCGGCACCATATTCTTGGATGAGATCGGGGATATGCCGCTTCACCTTCAGGTGAAGATTCTGCACGTGTTGCAGGATATGCGTTTTGAGCGGGTCGGCGGCAGCCGGGTCGTCGTTGCGGACGTACGGGTCATCGCGGCGACGAACAGGAATCTCGAGGAGATGATCCGGGAAGGCACGTTTCGGGAAGATCTCTATTACCGGCTCGGCGTCATTCCGCTCTACACGCCGCCCCTGCGCGAACGCAAGGAGGACATCGCGCCGCTGATGGCGTTTTTTCTGAAAAAATACAATGCGTTCATGAACCGCGATCTCACGGGGTTCACGGCGGAAGCGCGGAAGATATACGAGGATTACGATTGGCCCGGCAACGTGCGTGAGTTGGAAAACGCCGCGGAGTACGGCGTAAACATGGCGCAGGGCGTCGAAATAGATGTGGACGCCATACCGTCGAGATTGCTCAGATCCGCGGAAACGCGCGCGCGCGGCGGGCGCACCATGAATGATCGCGTCAGGCAATTTGAGCGCGAACTCATATTGGGCAAGTTGCGCGCATACGGTAACAGCAGCGACGCCAAAGGCGAGGTGGCCAAAGAATTGGGCATTTCCAGAGCCACGCTCTACCGAAAGCTCGCTGATATGAACATTCGTTGAGGACGGTCCGCCGTCCCGCACATCCGCAGGGGCGGTTTGCCGTCCCGCGCGTGACGATCGTTGTCACTGCCGAAATGTACACAGGAGGTATGTCAAATGTCACTGAGAGAATCATTGCCAAGCATAAAAACGCGGTTGCCCGGACCGAAAGCGGAAGCTGTCTTCGCGAAGCGGGCGGAGGTCATGCCCGCCGCCATCAAATCCATCTACCCCATCGTCATCGAACGCGGGGAAGGCGCGATGATAGAGGACGTGGACGGGAACGTATTCCTGGACTGGGTCGGAGGCGTGGGTGTGCTGAACATCGGGTACAGCGCGCCTGAACTCATCGAGGCCGTCAAGGAACAATCGGAAAAATACTTCCATTCCATGATGAACATCACCACCAATCCGAAGTATTTGGAATATGCGGAAGCCCTCGGCAGGGTCGCGCCCGTTCGCGGCGACCGGCGGCAGGTCATGCTGGCAAACAGCGGCGCCGAAGCCGACGAAAATGCCGTGAAGATCGCGAAAGCGGCTACGGGCAGACCCAACATCATCGTGTTTTCGGGGGCTTTCCACGGCAGAACCGCGCTGACCATGACCATGACGGCAAAGAAAGCCTACGCTACGGGCATGGGACCATTTCCTGACGGCGTGTACCGGGCAGAGTTTCCGTATCTCTACCGTGCGCCCGGCGGTTTGTCCGGCGCCGAAGCCATTGATTTTTATGTCGAAAAATTGGAATCCGTCTTTGAAACGCATTCGCCCGCGCAATATGTGGCAGCCATCGTTTTCGAACCGGTGCAGGGAGAAGGCGGTTTTGTGCCCGCCCCACTTGAATGGGTGAAAGCCGTCAGAAAAATCTGCGACGACAACGGCATTCTCATGGTTACGGACGAAGTGCAGACGGGATTCGGACGCAGCGGCAGGCTGTTTGCCTCCGAATACTACAAAGAAGCCGGGATCGCGCCCGACGTCATGACTTTCGCCAAATCGGTGGCGGGCGGCTTGCCTCTCTCCGGCGTCGTCGCGGACAAATCCGTCATGGACAAAGTGCCCGCCGGCACCATCGGCGGCACCTACAACGGCAATGCCGTGGCCTGTGCGGCCGCTTTGAAAGTGCTTGAAATCATGCAGCGGGAGGATTATCCGGGCAAGGCGCTCAAAATTGCAGACGTCTGCATGAAGCGCTTCAACGCATGGAAAGACAGATATGAAGCCGTCGGGGATGTGCGCGGCGTGGGCGCCATGATGGGCGTCGAGTTCATCAGCGACGCGAACAAGACGCCGAATGCGGGTCTGGTCAGCCGGATCGTTTCCTCCGCTTG
>JAISML010000242.1 GCA_031276775.1 Eubacteriales Family XIII. Incertae Sedis bacterium
GGAAGCGGGCATCGTGCGCGCGGACGTCCGCTTCGCGGTCGTGACGGGCTACGGGCGGATCACCTACCAAGGCGCCGACAAACAGATCACGGAGATCAGCTGCCACGCGAAGGGCATCGACTACCTCACGGACGGCGTTGCGACCGTTATCGACATAGGCGGGCAGGACGCGAAGGTCATTCGCATCTCCGACGGAAAAATGGAAAATTTTACTATGAACGAGAAGTGCGCCTCCGGAACGGGGCGCTTTCTGGAGGTCATGGCGCGCGTGTTGGGCTGCGAGCTCGGCCGGCTTTCCAACCTTGCGGATCGGGCGACCAAGGAGGTCTCCATCAGCAGCATCTGTACGGTATTCGCGGAAAGCGAGGTGATCTCCAACCTCGCCGCCGGAGAGAGCATCGAAAACGTGGCGCGGGGGGCGCATCTGTCCGTGGCGAAACGCGTTGCGGGCATGTGCGGACG
Organism: Eubacteriales Family XIII. Incertae Sedis bacterium; assembly: GCA_031276775.1. Classification (GTDB taxonomy): domain Bacteria; phylum Bacillota; class Clostridia; order Peptostreptococcales; family Anaerovoracaceae; genus JAISGB01. Next base: position 463 of record JAISML010000242.1, read on the forward strand.
CGTCGGCGTCAGGGAGAAGGTCGTCATGTCCGGCGGCGTCGCGCTGAACGCGAATATGGTGAACGCGATGGAGGAGGTGCTCGGCGTACCCGTCGTCGCCGCGCCGCACGCACAGATCGTCGGCGCCATAGGCGCGGCGGTCTTGGCGCGGGAACTTGCGCAAGCGCGCCGTGAATGATACAACGCAAAGGAAATCGAAACCCCAAGACAAAGATACGGACGGTGAGCAAATTGATGAAAAAACACGCAACAGACATCGATTTCGCGGCGGTGCTCCGGGCTGTGAACATCCCCTTGCACATCATTGGCCCGGACGAGAGGCTGCTGTTCGGCAATCCGGCATGGGAGCGCTATCTCGGCTTGCGGGTCGACGAGGTGATCGGCCTTCACATCAACGATATATTAAAGGATACGAACATCGAATACTATTTCGCCATAGAAACCGGCGAGAACGGAAATGTTAAGAAAATTTCGCATTTTGAGGAAAAGACGCACGGCTCCGTAGGGCTTACGGCGCTCAAGCTCGGCAAGAGCGTGTCGATGTTTGTCTACGATACGGATCGTTCCGAAACCATGGTCAACAGTACGCCCATATTCAAAGACGGGAAGATTCAATGCGTCCTGACGACATGCTTGGATATGAAGCGGAGCCTGGAGTATCGCGAACAAATGTTGGAAATCGCGCATCAAAACAAACTCATCACCGAAGAATTGGACATGTATCGCAAACAATACATGTCCGAAGGTCTTATCGGCGACAGCAAGGCCGTGCGGGAGCTTCGCAAAATCATCGAGGACACGGCGAAAACGGACGCCACCATTCTGATCACCGGCGAATCCGGCGTCGGAAAGGAAGTCCTGACCAACGAAATTCACCGCCTTTCCGCTCGGGGCAACAAACCGTTGGTAAAAATAAACTGTGCGTCCATCCCCGCCGCGCTGATCGAGTCCGAGCTCTTCGGCTATGAGCGCGGCGCTTTTACGGGCGCGGTCAAAAGCAAAATGGGCATGTTCGAAATGGCGCACGGCGGAACCATTCTGTTGGATGAGATAGGCGAACTGTCGAAATCCTTGCAGCCGAAACTCCTGCGCGTCATCCAAGAGCGCGAGATATTTCGAGTCGGCGGAACGACGGGCGTACCGATAAACGCCCGCATCATCGCCGCGACCAATCAAAACCTTTCCGAGATGGTTGCCCAAGGCGATGTTCGCAATGATCTCTATTATCGTCTCAATTTGATTCCGATCCGCATACCGCCGCTTCGAGAGAGGAAAGAGGACATTCCGCTGCTGTCCGCGTACTACCTGCGCAAATTCAACACAAAGCACCTGAAAAACAAGACGTTGACCGAGGACGCCATGGAAGCTCTCATTGCGCATTCTTGGCCGGGCAACGTCCGTGAACTGGAAAACCTTCTGGAACGCCTCGTGATCATCGGCAACGACGCGGAGATATCCTCCTTTCGCATCACGAACATACTCCAAGACATACAAGCCTCCGCTCCGCTCGAATCCGAGAACGGCGAAGCCCCGTCGTCGCTCAAGAAAATGGTGTCTCAATACGAGCAAAACATCCTGCAATCCGCTCTGAGAAGCCACGGAAGCACATACGCCGCCGCGCGGGCGCTCAATTCGTCTCAAGGCACGATAGCGAGAAAGGCCAAGCAATACAAGCTCGTGTGGTGAATGCAATGGCTTGGCGTCACAATCCGGATCGGCGGCGGCGCTCAGAGTTTTTCCGCCAAGGCGTACCCGTCGCCGATTGCCTGACAGAGATTTACAACGTCGCCGATTTCGTATATCGGCACGGGCAAATCGCCCAATTCCTCCGCTGTGCGCCGTTCCTGCGCCATGCCGACGGCGGCGATGACCGTATCGATTCCTTCGAGCTTGTGCGACGCGCCATCCTTTTTGTAGTACAGCTCCCTGCCGCTCACTCTCTCCACCCCGGCGCCGGTCAGAATCCGGCATCCTTTTTTTTGCAAACGTTCGATCAACAGGGCGCGGGCGGCGGTTTTTTCGGCGCGAAGCGGGATTGCGTCCATCTCTATGATCGTCACCCTTCGGCTGCGGGCGCCCATATCCGGGTACGGATGAATCAACAAGTCCGCCGTCTCGCAACCCACCTGTCCGCCGCCCACGACGACGACGTTCTTCCCAACGGACGCATTCCCGAGACTCGCGTCCTCGGCGCTCACCAGATGCTCCGCGCCTTTCAAAAACCCGGGTATGACGGGCGTGCTGCCGACCGCCAAGACCACGCAGTCGAATCCCCCCGCACGGACGTTCTCGATCGTCGCCCGCGCGGTCACGCATGCGACGCCCGCCCTTTTCGCGCGCTCGATCAGATATTTCGTTCCCTTGGCGAGATCGTGCTTGAACGGAGGGAAGCCCGCAACGTACATCCGGCCGCCCGGCTGCTCCTTCTGCTCCATCAAGGTCACGGCGTGGCCCCTCTCCGCAGCGCGGGCGGCGCAGGTCAGCCCTGCGGGGCCGCCGCCCACGACCAGTATTTTCTTGCGATGCGTCGCCTTTTCGTCCGCCGCCGCAAAAGCCGACTCGCGCCCCGCCTTCGGATTCATCGTGCAGCAAACGGCGCCGTCGGCGTTGACGGTCGCCAAGCAGCGCAGACAACCGATGCAAGGACATATCTCGGAGTCCTTGCCCGTCATCGCCTTATTCGGAAATTCCGGATCGCTGATCAGCGCGCGACCGACAAAAGCCACGTCCGCGCATCCCTGTTCGATCGCCATATCCGCGATCCACGGCTCGTTCAGTCTGCCGACAAAACCCAGAGGAATCCCTATCGAACGTTTGACGCGGCCCGCAAGATCCATGTTGAACGCCTACGGAATCCCGGAGGGAGCGGCCGTCTTCCACGGATAGTCGAGCGTTCCGTTGGACAGATGGATGAGAGAAAC
>JAISML010000270.1 GCA_031276775.1 Eubacteriales Family XIII. Incertae Sedis bacterium
ACTCAATTTGATGGTCGAATTGCGCGATCGCATGGGCTTGACGTATATCTTCATCTCCCATGATTTGAGCGTCGTGCGATACATCTCGGATCATGTCGGCGTCATGTACATGGGGCAAATGGTGGAGTTCGCTTCCAAGGAAGAGATATTCAAACAGCCGGCGCATCCGTAGACCCATGCGCTTTTGTCCGCGATTCCGTCGCTGGAAGAGAAACGGGACAGGATCATTTTGAAAGGCGAGATCGGTTCGCCAATCAATCCGAAACCGGGTTGCCGCTTTGCGCCCAGGTGTTCTTTCGCGCGCGATATCTGTTCGGAACGGGACATCCCTTTGACGGAAGTGGGCGAGGGGCATTTTGTGGCGTGCGCGCGGCGGGAAATCATATAGGTGCTTGACGTCGCGTCACAAGGGCGCGGCGAAATTTTAAACACATATAGGAGGTATGGTGTATGAAAAGAATCATTGCAGGCATGTTGGTTGTACTGCTTCTTCTCGGCGTTCTTGCCGGTTGCGGCAAGAAGGAGGAAAGCAAGGAGAACGGTGATTTGGTCAAACCCAAAGAACCGCCCAAGGTCGTCATTCTGACGAATGCGGGTTACGGCGATGAAGCCTGGGCAAATGTCATCAAAGATCAGTTGCAGAAAGCCGGCTTTGCGCCCGAGATCAGTTTGCAGCCCGACTATGCGAGTTGGCGCGCGCAGGTGGATGCGAAGAATTTCGATCTCGCCATCACGTATTGGAATACCGTCACGGGGTCTCCCGATTACGCGGTGCGCTCCGTCTGGCATTCGGAGGGCCCGCTGAACCTGTACGGCATCGACGACGAACATCTCGACGAGCTGATCGAAAAAGGTTCCGAGCAAACTTCCGATGAGTACATGGAAACCTATTCGGAATTCGAGGACTATCTCGTCGAAGACAAGGCGTATGTCATTCCGATCTATGTCTCCATCAAGACCTTGGCCGCCAACAAAGACATCATGAATCCCGACACGGTCCGCATTTCCAAATCGCGTTCCATGTGCTGGGAAGAACTGCGCTTCAAAGACGCGTCCAAACAGGAGACGGATCCGTTCATCATGAGCCAGACCGCGTCGAATCTGACGCCGCTTGATCCGATCCGCGCGGATGACGGATCGACGTTCATGCTGAACACAAACTGTTACATTCGGCTCATGAACCTGACGGACACGGACGAAATCACGACGGACAGCACGTTGTCCCGCGCGTACGCGATCGGCGGATCCGGATCGGATTTCTATTTCCTGCTGCGGGATGACGTGTTCTTCTCCAAGGTGGAAAACGGTCATGCCGTGAACACGGGTGAACGCGTTGGCGCGGAAGACGCCGTTTACTCCATGGATCGCATGAAAGATGAGAAATGCGTGCCGGATCACAAGAACTTCAACAACTTCACGGCGATGGACAAAAATGAGATCGTCACGGACATCGACACGCTGAAAAAACACGCCGTCCAAGACGGAAGGAAAGAGCGTCTACGACATTCTCTCGGAAAACGCTCCGACGGAGATTGCAACCCTGACGGACGACAAAGCCAAGGCGGACAGCGCTGCGGGTTCCTATCAGGTCGTGCATATGACCACGAAGTATCCTTTCCCGCAGATCCTCAACGTACTCGCGCATTCTTCGGGCGGCATCGTGAACAAGAGCAGGATCGAAGAACTGAACGCGGGCTATCTGAGCAATCCGGACGGGTACAATGTCGAAACCGACGTCCTTTACGGCGAGCAGTCCTGGTATACGGAAGGGGAAAACTACAACAATACCCTGGTCTGCAGCGGTCCTTACATCCCGATCAAGAAGAACGACTATGAGATCGTGTATGAAGCGAATCCGGGCTATATGCCCTCGGAGAGCAAATACGCGCCGAAGATCAGGACGATTCAGATGAAGTTCATCCAGGACAGCGAAACTGCGTTCTCCGCATTGCGCGCCGGCGAAATCTATGTTCTGTATACGATTCCGACGGCCAAGATCGACATGGTGAAAGACGATCCGACCCTCGAATTCAAAGAGATTCCCGGAAACGCTTTCAACTATCTCGCCTTTAACTTCGAAGGCAAGTTCAAGGATGTCAATCTGCGGAAAGCGGCTCTTTACGCCGTCGATCAGGAGCAGATCAGCGCAGTGTTCAACAACCGCCTGATCCCGACTTATGCGCCTGTCACGCCGGTGCTTCAGACGGGGAAAGCGCTGAAAGCCGATCCGGAGAAATCCGCTCAGTATCTCTCCGATTGGGCAAAGGAAACCGGCAACTAAAAGACATTTGATCGTTTCCGCGTTTTGTTTGCGCGAACGATCGGTCGGTTTGCGACACGTTCAAAGCCCGCCCGGCATCTGTCCGGGCGGGCTTTTCCGATCGCCGCCCAAGGAGGGCATTTTCTTTCCCATCCCCTCTTTTCCCGCCCGTTCGCGGCTTTGACATGAGATTGTAACAGTACCGTCTTTGGATACTGTGGTATGATGAAAAGAAAGGAGGGGTCTATGTCGGTTTGGGAAGCGTTTGTATTGGGCTTGGTTCAGGGGCTTGCGGAATTTCTTCCCATAAGCAGCTCCGGACATTTGGCGTTGCTGCAACATTTCTTCGGTATCGAAGGGGAGCGGATACTCACGTTTACGATCCTCTTGCACGCCGGCACCTTGGTCGCCGTCTTTGTGGCGTACCGCGCAATCATATGGGCGCTCGTGAAAGAACTGGGCGCGCTGATCAAGGATCTGCTTACCGGACGCGGACTGCGCCCCAACGCCAACGAAAACAGGAAGCTGGGACTCATGATCCTCGTCGCCTCGATTCCGGCCGCCATCGTCGGCATTCTCTTCGACGATTATGAGGAACGGTTTTTCACATCCGTCACGGTCATCGGCGTTTGCCTCATCGTCACCGGCAGCATTCTGTTCGCCGCCGAACGGGCAGGTTCCGGCAAGCGGACATTGGAGCGCGCCAATTTCCGAAACGCATTTGCGGTCGGCGTCTTTCAGGCTGTCGCGCTGTTGCCCGGCATATCCAGATCCGGCTCGACCGTCGTCGGCGGACTGTTCCTCGGGTTCACAAGGGAGTTGGCGGTGCAGTTCGCGTTTCTGATCTCCATTCCGTCGGTGCTGGGCGCTGTGATATTGGAAGCGCCCGATGCGCTGAAGAGCGGTTTGGCCGGTGAAATGATGCTGCCGGCCGCCGTGGGCGTTTCCGTAGCCGCCGTTGCGGGTTACGCGGCGATCAAGGCGATGATCCGCATCGTCACGGGAAAGAAACTCTTTGTTTTTTCCGTCTACACCTGGATTTTGGGCGCTTTCGTTGTAATATACACGATAATAAGATAAAATGGTAAAGATGCTTCACAGTATCTTCGTTGTGCCGCTTTTGTGGAAAAGCGGCGGTTTGCACGGCGGAACGCCGAACCGGCGGGTCTGCGATCAAAGGAACGGGTGGATGGAAAAGGCGGCGGGACATGGCGGTTTCCGGTAAAAAAAAGAGCAGAAAAAGCCCCGCTCCGGGCGGGAAAGTTTCGGGGAAAACGGTATCCGCAGGGAACGGTTCCGGTGTGAGGCCGCGCCTGAAAGATGATATTTCGGCGATCGTTTCCATCGCTTTGGGCGCTTTTCTGATATTTGCGCTCTTCGTCGCGGCGGCCGGCAAGGTCGGCGCGGGCATTTCAGCCTTGTTGAAAGGCTGTTTCGGCGCCATCGCTTTCATCCTGCCCTTTGCTCTCATCGCCTACGGCATTCGCCTGTTTGCGCGGCAAAGAGAACGGCGCGGATGGCGTTCCGCGGTTCTTGTCGGTCTGATCTTTTTTATGGCGCTCCTGTTGGAAAGCGCTTTCTTTCTGAATGCGGATTCGGTTCTGCCGGGGAGCGCAGACTTCACGGAGATCTTTCGGCTCAGCGCCGACGGCAAAAGCGGCGGCGTCGTAGGGATGTACGCAGGGGCGTTTCTGACAAACTTTATCGGCAAGGCTGGTCTTTGCATTTTCAGCGTCGTCGTGCTTCTGGTATCGGCGCTGCTGCTTTTCAATACGCCGCTCTCGCCGTATTTCCACACATTGCGCGAACGCCGCATCGACGCAAAAGCGCGAAAAGCGGCGGAACGGGAAAGCGCGGAAGCGGTTCGGGAAAACGAAGCCGAGGACCTCGATCCCCGCGCGCCGGACGGATCGGACACGCGTGACGGCGCGCCGGACGGCAGAAAGACGAAAAGCTCCGTTTTTTCCCGAAAGCTGTCGAGAAATCAGATCAATATTCTCGACGCGGTGAAAAACGACGATCTCCATGTGACCGGATCGGAGACCGCGCCGCAGACGGCGGCGGATGCCGGATCCGCGACGGAACCCGTTCCGGAAACGGACGCCGTATCCGAAACGGAAGATGCGGCCGGCACGGGATTTGGTCTGGAACCACCGTTTCGCGGAGGTCCGGGACTCGGTTTGGACGGCGGGGATGAGCAAGCCTGGGCGCCGGTGTACCAATTCCGGTCCGGCGGAAATTCCGGGTGGGCGGACGAAGACGGGGATCCGGCCGCGTCTGCCGCGCCCGAAGGGGCGGACGCCGTCCGCGCGGATCCGCGGGGGAATGCGACGGACGCATTGATCGCGGGGAAAGCAGAACCGGTCTCCGCGATCGGTTTCGGGGCGGGCGACGCGAAGGATCGTTTTTTGCCGTCGCCCGCCCTCGGCCATTATACATTCCCGCCCGTCGATTTGCTGAACCGGGGACCGAAAATCATCCGTACGGAGAATGCGCAGGAACTGAAATTCAAAGCGCGGAAATTGGAACAGACGCTCCGCGATTTCAAGGTGGACGCAACCGTGATCCGTGTCACCGTGGGGCCGACGGTGACGCGCTACGAGGTGAAGCCCGACGTGGGTGTGAAAATCCAAAGCATCAAAAGTTTGGAACCGGATTTGGCTCTCAAACTTGAGGTGAAAAGCGTCCGGGTTGTTCCCATGCCGGGGCAGGCCGTGATCGGCATCGAAGCCTATAATGCCAACACAAACCTCGTTACCCTGCGCGAGATCATCGATTCGCCCGAGTTCCGATCCGAGGCTTCCAAGATCGCGTTCGTCCTCGGCAAGAATATCTCAGGAGAACGCATCATCGCCGATCTGTACGAC
>JAISML010000044.1 GCA_031276775.1 Eubacteriales Family XIII. Incertae Sedis bacterium
TTACGTTCGTGCAGTGGATGGCGATCGGTGTGCCGCTCGCCGTCATCATACTGCCCGTCGCGTGGTTCCTGAACATAAAAGCCTACAGACCGCCCGAAGTCGGACAGGCCGAAATCGCGAAATTCATCGACGGATTTACGATACCGAAAAAGATGAACACAACCGAAAAAAAGGTTTTGGCGATCACCGCCGCGATGCTGATCCTGTGGATACTCTCCTCATGGATCCCCGCCATCAACGTGATGGTTGTGGCCATGGTCGGCTGCTGCGCGTTTCTTCTGCCCAAGGTGGGTGTGCTGGAATGGAAGACGTTCATCGGCAACGTGAATCTCGACGCGTTCTTTCTCGTGGGAACCGTACTCTCGATCGGGAAGGCGCTCGTGGACAACGGCGTGTCCGATTGGATCGCCGGCCTCATGCCGCAGACGTCCATGCCGCTTCCGGCGCTCATCGCTTTCGCCGCCGGTCTGACATTCCTGTTGCTCGTGCTCGTCCCCGTGGCGCCTTCGCTCGTGACGTTCATGGCCATGCCGATGATAACCCTGGCCGCCTCCATGGGGCAAAATCCCGCGTTGCTCATGGTGACGCTCGCCATGGTTGCGGGCAATTGCTACCTGCTGCCGCTCGATACGGTGTCGGTCATCAGCTACAGCAAGGGATACTTTTCCATGGGCGACATGGTAAAGAGCACCTTGCTCCTGCAACTGTTCATCGTCGCGGTCATGACGCTGTGGCTGACGCTCACGAGCGGCGTCCTGCATGCCGTTTGACGCTTCCGCCAAAGATTGCCGGGGAGGGGGCTTCCCCGGCAGTACCCATCTTGCTTCTAATTGAGAATCCAAGTATAATAACTTTCAGGAGAGGACGCAAGTGATTGACGGATAATGTCGTTTGACCGGAAGGGAGCGTCGGGATGGGTCTCAGCAAAAATGATTATGAGAATTTGCTCAAATTTTCCGCTTTCATTACCAAAGACTTTGAAAAGTTCTCCGACAACGTACTGTTTGCCTTGGATGAATTTTTCCAATTCCCCCTTACCGTGTACACGGTTTTCAACGAAGACCTCAGCGGCGCACTGTTTGTCGAAAAGATTCAGAGCAATTCCATCTGTCCGGAAGGTCTGCATGCCTACCGGCACGGCGGCGTCCGGAGCGATCTTTTCGTGCAGCGCGTCCACCACGGCGTGCAGGGCACCATACAGAAAAATGTGATTGTCATCCCGGACATCGCGGGCTACGACGAATTTTACCGCACGGAGTACGGAAAATATTTGCAGAGCATCAACACCCCTTATCAGGCGGTTCTCCGCTACATCAAAGCGCAGACTTTCCCTTTTCACATTTTGAACGTATTCAAAACCAAGGAGCAGGGGGAATTTACGGAATATGAATTGAAGTTGCTGACCAAAATCGGTCAGGTGTTCGGCTTTGGGGTGGATCTTTACAAACGGCATTTGTTTCAGCAGCATTATTTGGAATTTCTCACCGAAGAGACGACCGCTCTGGATCACAATCTGGCGATTTTGGACGAGAAAGGCATTGTGGTTTTCCGCAACGAGGGGTTTGTCCGCCTGTCCATGGAATGTTTTGGCATACGAAGCGAGCAATCCTGCGTGACGGTCGTCCTGGATGCGTTGCAGGCCAAGACCGGACTCGGCCTGAGCGGCGTCTTTCATCCGGTGGTCCTGGAATTTTCGGATTTTCGGGTGGAAGTGAGGCTCTGCCACTCCTCTCTCCCGCAGAGTTCGGCGCGGTTTTATTTTCTCTCCGTCCGGCGCGTTCAACACGCAAACCCGGCAAACGCGCAGGATGATTGGCGCCGGCAATTGGCGGACGAATACAATCTCACCCCGCGCGAAACGGAGATCATCGGGTTTTTGACAAACGGACGGAGCAATGCGGAGATCGCCGCCAATCTGTGCGTCAGCATTCCCACCGTCAAATTTCACGTACAGAACATCTTTCACAAATTGGAGGTCACCAACCGTTCCTCCGCGATCGCCAAACTGCTCAGGCAGGGTTGAAAGCGGCGCGCGGCGCGGTGATTCCGCAATTTTTACAGTGGAAATTCCATGTGCCGCCTGATATAATATGCCTACGGTTTATGCGCTTTTTTCCGCGCTTGAATTGTGGCATGGTTTGGAACGCGTTTGCATAAAAAAGGAAGCCGTATTCAATGGAAATACACATAAGCGTGCTTGACAGGGAGACGTTCGCGCATTTCGGTTCACTGATGCCTTCGGGTATTCTGGATTTGGCAATCCGAAAGCCGGGAGACTGCATTGTGCTCGGCGCGGCGGCGGACGGAGAACCCTGCGGGGCGCTTGTCGCGGCGCCCGGCGCGGACGGGGTGCGTCTGACGCACGTGTTCGTCGCCCCTTTCTTCCGGGGGCGGGGGATCTGTTCAAAACTCTTGGATCGGCTCGTGATCGGTCTTCCGGGGATGCCCGGCGCGAAGCTCAGCTGGCTTTTTACGCAGTCCGCAAAAGATCAAAACCGCGATCCGTGGCTCAATCGGTTTTCGGAAAAAGGCTTCCGGATATTCGCGTCCGGCGGTCTGTTCAAAACGACGCTTGGCGCCCTGGGGGATCTGCCCTTTTGGCGGCAGGGGTTGGGGGGGCGGGACGACGGCAGACACGAGAGCGTTTTGCCCTTTTCCGGTCTGAATGCCGAGGCGCTGAGGGAGTTTAACGAAAGGACGGCGCACGCCCTCGATTTGTCCGCCCTTCCGTACAATGAGGGGGACGCGTTGCCCGGGATCAGCCATGTATTCATCTCGGACGGGCGCATCAAAGGGATTGCCGCCGTGACCGGCGGACCGGATCTGCTGCGTCTCTCATGGCTCTACAGCGAAAGCGTTTACGCAAAACACCTGCCGGATCTGCTGCGGACCGTGTACGGCGCGGCGGCGGCCGATTGCGCGTCCGATACGGCGGTTCATATTGCGGCGGTAAGCGAAGCCTCGCGGAAACTTTGCGAAAAACTCTGTCCGCCGGACAGTTTCCGACCCTCGTTCAGGGTTGAGGCGGACATCGGAACCCTGCGCGCGCGCGCGCAGGCCAGGGCGGCGCTTGACAGGCTTTCCGACATCGGCGGCATCCCGTGGTGGGACGGTTTTGGGGACGGACGGCGAAGCGTTTGAACGATTGCCGTTGATACGGAAAAGATATTTTAATCGCACGGAAAGTGAAATGGAGGACGACATGCCGGGAGATTCCCTGTACAGTGACGAACAACAGCGGATAAGCAAAGAGTTCCACGGTTTCATCACGGACGACGTCGAAGTGGCGCGGCACGATGAGGCGGACACGGATTATCACATGCATGCCGCCGTGCATGAGGGGGAACAGTTTTTCTTCGCAAACGCGTACAACCGCGGTGAGGAACACAACTACGGCATAAAAAGTACCGCGCGGCGTTTTGACGCGGGTCTTGAACCCGCCGTCCTCGACGAAACCGGATCCAAAAGCGAACGCAAGAAAAAGAGGCAGGCCTACGAGGCCGCAAAGAAGAAATGGGAGGAAGCCGGGAGACGGCAGGTCTTATATGACGCGGCGAACGCGTGGCTTGAGTCGAAAATCGTCTCGGAGCGCATGGAGAGCGCCAAAAACGGGGAAGATGTTCTCTCCGTGCCGAAGGATTACGAAGCCGTCATGGCGGCGGACGTTTCCGAAGACCCGGCATTGGCAGTGAAACAGGCCGAATATCAAAAATACGGAACGGATCCGAGATATCAACTGCTTTTGCGGGAAGAAAACCGCTGGATCGGCATTGCGCTCGTGTCCCGCACCGAGGAAGAGATGGATCGGCTGCCCGAGGAAGAGCGTGCCGGGGTTGCGGAAGCCGACGCCTTTTACGAGGAGATGTTTGCGGGCATCAACCGGGCGCGCGACTTTATGGCGGCCGGATATGCCGTTTCGGGAGGCCGCGACGCCGAATCGCAGAAGATATACGGGCGTCTTACGCGCCGTTTGGCCGAAGCTTCCAACAGCTATGCGCTGAACGAACGCGAGGTGAAAGCGCGTCAGAAAATAAGCCTTGAAATTTCAAGCGCGCCCGGTTTTGACCGGGAGTCGGTCTTGCTGGCCTGTCAATCCAAGGCGAAGGTCCAAGAGCAGATCAGGTTCATGCTGCGGGAGGAAATACGCAGGATCGTTCGGCTGATCGAGATCGCGCAAAACCCGGATGCGGACGTCTTGACGGACGGGGATGAACGATATCTGTCGCTGAACGGCATCGAGACCGAGGATTTCAGGAAGATCCGGGAGAGGCGCGAACGCCATGCCGCGGATATCGAGCGGGATCGGGAGGAAGCGGAACAGCGCAGGTTGGAAGAGGAGCGGCGGATCGAGGAACAAAGAAGGGCGGAAGCCGAAGCGGAGCGAAAACGTCTGTTGGAGGCGGCGGCTGCGGCGTTCAAGGGAGACCTCGACGAGCGTTTGGAAGCCGTCTTAAGGTATGTTGCCGATCTCAGATCCGATCTGTTGGCGCTCAAACAGGGCGCCACGCGGGAGGCGGCGGAGACCGTGAATCAGCTGGCGGATCTGAAGAGGGAAATCGATGAGTTTCTCGTCTCCAGCGGTTATGAGGGCGAGTTGAAAGAAGCTTTTGGCGCGAGCGCGGCCGCCGCCGAGGGGAAGCGGATCGATGTTGCCGCCTCCGTCTCCGAGGCTTTCGGCGTTTACCGACTGCGGACAAAGGAGACGCACGGCGCGCTGCAGGACGATATCACCGAAACGCGCGTGGATTTTTTGGTGGACGCCGAAGCCTCCGAATACTGCGACGAATTCGCCAGGGCCGAATTCGATCTGATGATCGACGACGAGATCAACAACGACGCGGAACTGCGCAAGGTGACGGACGGACTGAACGCCGATCTCCGGCGGATTCGGGACGTCCTGGATCGGGCGCGGGACACGACGGACGAAAACGACAGGAAGATCGATCGCGAGGAGCGGATCGAGTATATGAAAAAGCTCGACGCCGCCCTGACCGATCTGGAGAAGCGGCAAGCCGAGTTGCGTTCGCTTGAGGTGGACGACGGCGCCGGGGCGGAGGAGCGCAAGCGGGAGCTGCACACGCGTCTGTTTGAAAAAAGGGTGGAGGGCTACGGAGCCGCCGTCACGGGGATCAGGGAAAACATTGCGACCCTCGTTTTCGCGAAATACGGGCGCGCCATCCGGCGGCGCACGGATATCGAACGCAATCTTCCAAAGACGGCGAACGCCATCATGACGGAAAGGATAGAACGCGCCTCGATGTCGGACAAGGACGTGAACGGATTGCTGGAACGTATCTCCAAAGGCCGCGTCACGGATGACGACATCGGTACGCTGCGCGAAAATTTCGCCCTCTTCCTCACCAAAAAATACCGCGGAAACGAGCAGCTTGACGCGCGTTTGGACAGAGTCGTCTCCGGCGCCGGATCCGTTCGGGAGGAGGACAGAGCCGCGCTGTCGGCGGCTGTAAGGTACATCATCACAACGGACAGGCAACCCGATCTCAAAAACGCGCTCGAAACCGCGTCGAACGCCACGTTGGAGGAACTCAGACAGGAACTCGGCGCACTCAATTCCGACGTGCGGGACGGCTTGAAGATAAGCAGCCGGGAAGGCGCGAACAATATCGGCGCCAAGCTCGGCGCGTTGAAGAGGATCGCGCGGAAAAATCTGATCGCCTCCGATTTCGCGACGTTTGAGGAAGAGCTGAATGCGGCGTCGCGCGGGTGTCTGCCGGGGATGAAAGAGCAGCTTGGCGGGGCGGATGCCTATACGAAACATGAATATTTGGACAGGTTGCTGATGGATGCGGAGCTGCACCCGGGCGTTCTGTGGCAACTCCGCGCCATGACGCCGCAGGCGCAGGAGTCGTTGCTCAAAAGGATTTACGAGGACAGGGAGGGCGCGCTTGCCGCGATCGACGAATTCCTGATCGGACGGGAGGATTTGGACGATCTCGCGCTCGTCCTCAAGGCGAAGGCGCTGAAGCTCCACGCGGAACCGGAGGGCGATCCGGACGGGCGAAAGATGTATTCCATGACGGCGGGGCATGATGCGTTGCGGCTTGTGCGGAGTTGCCGCGGATTCATCCGGGACGTGAAGAAGAAGCGCCCCGGAGACTTGGCGCTCATCGACAGGTTGGAGCAGATGGAGGCTTTGGACGACAGGGCGCTCGTGGAGACGTTGCTGCGCGGCAAGGCCGCAGGCAATCTTCCGGGCATGCAGTTTATGTACCTCAACACGTACGCGTTGATGCTTTCCGCCGAAAAAGGCGCACAGGTAAGCGCCGGGGAAGTACAGGCGACGGAAGCGGGGAAAGGTTTCACGATCGAAACGATAGAAGCAGCCCTGACGAGCGGACTGGCAAGCAGGGAACAGTACGACAAGGCCGCCGTGCTGCTCAAGACGCAGGCGGACGTCTACAACGGAGAGCGCCTCGGGAATCGCGTCATGAATTTCTTCGGCGATCTGATCGGCAGGGATCTCTCCCGTGAACGCCTGGGACTCCGGGCCTTGAACGGTCTGATCGATCTCGAGGATCAGGCGGAGGCGCGCGAACTTCAGATGGCGTTGGCCCGTGACGTTTACAAAACCAAGCTTGCGCATTACGATCCCGCGAACGTGAATTTGCTCAGGAAAATCACGGAAAACACGCACGAAGGCTATTTTATCAAGGACGATCTGGGGCATCAACTCGCGTTGGCGGCCGGAGCGAGTCTGTACAAGGAGAAAAAGACCAAGGAGGAAGCTGCGCGCGCGGAAGCCGTCCGGCGGAGACGGCAGGAGCGGATCGACGGGAGGCAAAAGCAAATCGACGAACTTCGGACGCGGGACGGAGAGGCGAGATCCGTCTATGACGAGGCGTCGCGCAAAGCCATCGACGGGCTTCTCGACGCGCGCGACCGCAGGAGGGACAGGCTCTTGGAGAATCAAAAGAGTCCCGCCGTCAGAGGCAGCGCGCACATCGCGCTTTCCGTGCTCGTCATGCAGGCCTTGTTCGCGAAAGCGCAGGAATTGATGGCGGAGGCGGCGAACGGTGTGACCAAGGATCGCGCAGCCGGCTTGACGGCCGATTGGAAAGAAATCACCGACGCCGCGCGGGCCCTAAGCGCCGAAGACAAAGGATTCGGCAAGTATTTCAGCCTTTCGACCATGACCAAAGAGACCGAAAAGACCAAGGATCAAATCGCGGACGCCGACAAGGCGCGCGCGGTCGCATTGCGGACTTTGTTTGCCAAGCTGACGGAGATACGGGACGTCCGCAAGGCGACGAAAGAGGATTTGGGAAAAATTTTGCGCGAGATGGCGCAGGCCGCGGAGCAAGTGTTTGAGGAACAGGACGGTCTTACGACCACCGAAAGGGCAAAGGCTGCGCTTTTGCTCGACATGGAGGATCATGGCATCAATCCTTCCGATGTTTTGCTCGGTATCTTCGGAAAGGGATCGGTGAAAGGCGAGTCTGTGACAAATGAACTCATGTTTGCCGCCATCCAAAACATACCCGACTTGCTGGGGAAGAGCAGGTTGGTCAGGAAGAAGCTCATGCCGGACGACAGAAGACAGGCTCTGCGCGACGCAAGGCTGAGGCGCGCCGCCGCTTTGGGAGAGGATCCCGACCGCACGATCCCGGGGTCGTCGGAGCTTGCGCTGATCGTGTTTGCGCTGAATGCGTCGCTCGCGCACCTGACGGATGCTTCCGATCGGAATTGGCGGCATTATGCGGGGGTGATCGGGAAACTGGCGGAAAAGAACGAGGCGCTGCTCGGTCGGTTCAATCTTCGCGCCATGACGGACGAAGGCAAAGCCGACCTCGACGAAAACGATATGATCCGCCGGGATGATTTTATGAGACGCATCAAGGCCGTGATCAACGCCGGGAGCAATGAAAGCAAATGCAGGGCGGCCGCGGTTGCCCTTGACGAATTCATGAACGCCAATAGCATGCTGCCTCTTGCCAACGCCGCGTTGCTCGAGAACTCCGTGCCCCTGACGAAAGAAAAGCTCGACGCGCAGGTGGACGGCATTGTAGCCGATACCGCCGAGAAAACCGCTTTGAAAGGGCTTTACCGGGGGATGTTCGACAAGCGCATGGAACAGCTGAAAGCGGGCGGCGGAAAGGACGAACGCTCCGGCGCGCAACTGGTGGAAGACGCAAGGCTGGCGCGCAGGGACGCGGGGATAGAGGACGATGAAACAGGGGCGGTGTTTGCGCTTACGCTCACCGCCATGCACACGCTTTCGGCCATGATCCCAACCCAAGAAACCGATACCGGTGAGGAGTGGTCGGCCTACCGGGAGGCGCTCGACGCTTTGCGATCCCGCTTGCCGAAAGAGATGAACCTTTTGGCGATCACGGCCGACGGCAAGGATTCCTCGATCCTGCCCGAGATCAAAGCAATCAACGAAAATTTTGTCGCGCTCCTGTCCTTTGCGGCCAGGGCGGACAACAGGAACGATTTCTACTCCGGCATGAAAAATCTCACGGATTTCTTCGATCTGTATCATATCGGGAAACGCGCGGACGCGGTGATTCGGGCGGACGCCCATCTCACGAAGACCGGACGGGAAGCGGATATGAAACAGGCGTTGGGCGATGGGAGCGGAAACGCGCGTCTCAGCGATATACGCAACCGCGTTGCGGAGTATTATGAGCAGATATCCAAAAATGCCATGGGACGGAAGTTGCACGAGGCCGGCAACGCAGGGGGGTCCGAAGCCGAGCTTGTTTTTGAGGCAAGGGGGGAACGGACGGGGAAGTATGGGCTTAAGACGGATGCGGTGCAGGGTGCGACGCTCGCGCTCAGCGTAATAGGCATACATACGATGTGCGCATTTGTCAAGGATCTGCGCGACGAAAAACTGTGGACATACACGCCCGATGAAATCAAAGGCGCCTTTGCGGCGTTGCGTACGAGGCTCGATGATCGCAACAGCAATCACGCTTTCAATCTGGAAGCCATGACGAGCGACGAGGCGGATTTGATGGAGGGTTCCCATGTGCAGAGACTGCGCCGGGATTACAAGGCTTTGATCGACGCGTTCCAAACCTGCAAAACAAAGCAGGAGATCAGGGAAGCGGCCGAAACGCTCTATCTGTTCGGTCTGGCGCACAAACTCCGGGGACGCGCCGAGGCCGCCATCGCGATGAAAGCCGCGAAGCGGACATTCAGGGAAAAGCTCGACAAAGCGATATGCAAGGAAACCGATTCCAAGCGCGATCCGCTTCAGTTGGTGCGCGCCGGCCTCAATACCGGCTACGCGGAAATGATGGGTACGGACGCTGTCGTCATGGACGACCCGAACTCCCTGCTCAGCGATACAATGAAAGAGAAACTCAGCGTCATCACGAAGATGGTGGCGCTCGGCGTGTTTCGCACCATCGTTCCGTCGATGTCTTTCAACAAATTCGTGGAAGCGTTGAAAGATCCGAAAAGCGAAGCCTACGCCCTCAGCGCCGGGCGCATAGGCGTCGCCTTGGCGGACGCGGAGTTTGAAAAGAAAGACAACTTCGGCGGCGTGCCGCTCGGCGAACGCTACCGCCCGCTTGCGAAAGGCGCGGAGAAAGGTGTGGCTTCCGAAAAGTCCATGGCGCTCGCGCGGCATTTCGTGCGCGAATTTGCAACCGAGGCTTCGCAGACGAAACCGCCCAAGCAATGGCTGGAAGAGAATGCGGGCTCACAACAGTCCGATTTCGCGGTCTCTCAGTCGTTGCTCAGGAAAGAATTCGGGAAAGAGACCGCCGCCGCCGACAAAGCGCTCAGGGTCGGCGAAATGATCGGAAACCTCACCGAACGCGTGGCAAAGGACAGTGTGCTTCACATCTCCGGCTACGTCGGCGGCACGATCGGCGCGTCGGCCACCCTGGCGGAGATGACGGGGCGCATCGATCTCGGACTGGCGATCGAAAACGATCTGAGCGTCGAGCACAGCGCCGACGACCGCTGGAGCGTCTATGTCGGCGG
>JAISML010000054.1 GCA_031276775.1 Eubacteriales Family XIII. Incertae Sedis bacterium
TGTCTGATAAAGCCGTCTTTCATGATGACGATGCGATCTCCCAGGGTCATCGCTTCGGTCTGGTCGTGCGTCACATAGAGGAACGTGGTGTCGATGCGGTGACGCAGCTTGATGATCTCCGCGCGCATTTGGTTGCGCAGCTTCGCGTCCAAGTTTGACAGCGGTTCGTCCATCAGGAATACCTGCGGGTTGCGCACGATGGCGCGTCCTATGGCGACGCGTTGCCGTTGGCCGCCCGAAAGGGCTTTTGGCTTACGTTCCAGATACGGCGTGATGTCGAGAATTTCGGCCGCTTCCCGAACCTTTTGATCCGTTGCGCTCTTGGACTCTTTGCGCAGTTTGAGGGCAAAGGCCATGTTCTCATAGACGGTCATGTGCGGATACAGAGCATAATTTTGAAAGACCATCGCGATGTTGCGGTCTTTCGGCGCGACGTCATTCACCACTCTGTCGCCGATGGATATTTCGCCTTTGGATATTTCCTCCAGACCGGCGACCATGCGCAATGTGGTGGATTTTCCGCAACCCGAAGGACCGACGAGTACGACAAACTCCTTGTCGGCGATCTCCAAATTGAAGTCCTGCACCGCCACCACATTCTTGTCATAGATCTTCATGACGTTTTTCAAACTTACATTGGCCATCTCGGTATCTCCTTCCGTCTGTTGTCGCCCGAACCGCCGGTGTCTGAAACCCGCGCCGTCTTCCGTGCGGGGAATCCTGTCCGCCCCATTCCGGTCGGAAGCCGATTGCACATCCGTCTCCGTGTCATGCCAGCGGAATCCGTATCATATTCCACGAAAACGGTTCCAATGTGACGAGCGGTCTTTCGCCGGCGGGCACGATCTGTTCCGACGTCTGCGGCATGAACGGAGCGGACGTCTTTGTGTTCGCCGTTTCCGGCGCGCAACCGGACAGGGAAATCCGACCGATCGCGGTTTTGGCGCCCGCGCCAGATCGCGTGCCTTTCAGGATCACCTCGCAGACGACGGGTTGTCCTTGGTCGCGGTTGATCAGAAAAAGGACGACTTCCGTTTCGTCTCCCGACAGCACGGCGGCGCAGTCCATGCAGGGCACATCCTTTCTGCCGGCGCAGTCGTAACCCGGCGCGTCCGCCAACGTTCTCAGCGCCGTTCCCCTGCCGTAGCGTGATGCGTAAAGGAAAGGATAATAGATTGTCTGCGCCCAGGCGGCGCCGCCCGGTTCCGTCATGATGGGCGCAATCACATTGACGAGCTGAGCGAGACAGGCGATCTTCACCGTGTCCGCATTGTTGATCAGGGTATTCAGCATACAACCAACCAACAAGGCGTCCGTCACATCGTAGCGTTCCTCTTCGATTGGGCGTCCCACCGTCCACTTGGGCGGATCGTAACCTTCCTTTTGAAAATGGTACCAGACGTTCCACTCATCGAAAGAAAGTCCGATATCCCGTTCGGCGTCCAATTCCCGCTTGATTTCCCCGCAGATACCGGCGACCTCCCGGATGAAATCGTTCATGTCGAGACTGCGCGCCAGAAATGAGGGAATGTCCCCGTCATTGTTGGCGTAGTATTGGTGGAGCGACAGATAATCGATGTGCGGATAACAATGCCGAAGCACCGTGCGTTCCCACGCTCCGAAAGTCGGCATTTCCCGAAAAGAACTGCCGCAGGCGATCAGTTCGATGGAAGGATCGATCCACTTCATCAGTTTTGCCGTCTCGCAGGCGACGCGCCCGTATTCTTCCGCCGTCTTCGCACAGATTTGCCAAGGACCGTCCATCTCATTTCCGAGGCACCAGAGCTTTACGCCGTAAGGCGTCTCCCTGCCGTTTTTTCGCCGCAGATCGGCATAATGCGTCGGCAGGGATCCGTTGACGTACTCAAGCAGCGCCGCTGCGGACGCGGGCGTCCCCGTGCCGAGATTGACGCCCATCATGGGTGCGACGCCCAACCGCTCGCACCAACGGAGAAATTCATCCGTGCCCACTTGATTGGGCTCAATGGCGAACCAGGCCGCTTCAGGACGCACGGGCCTATCTTCTTTCGGACCGATGCCGTCGAGCCAGTCGTAACCGGAGAGGAAATTCCCACCGGGGTATCGAATGTGCGACAGCCCGAGCGGACGGATCAACTCCTCCGTGTCACGCCGGAAGCCGTTCCCATCCGCAAGCGGATGTCCGGGCTCGTAGACGCCCGTGTAAATCGCCCTTCCCATGTGTTCGATGAAAGAACCGAAAAGACGGTCGTCGATTCGGGAGACGGGGTTTGCGATGTCGATGTGCAAGGTCGCTTTCATGGTTTTGTCATACCTTTGTGGATTCACGGCTGATGACGGTGCAATCGAGCGAAACTTCGCCGGGCGACGCTTCATCCGCGCCGTTTAACATGTCCAGCAGAAGCGTGACGGACGTCCGACCGATTTCAAAGAGCGGCAGAGCAACGGTGGAAAGTGTCGGATTGCTTACGATGGATACCTCCCTGTTGTCAAACCCGATGAGTTTCAGGTCTTCTCCGACGACGACGCCCTGTGATTTGCAATAGTCGAGTACGCCGAGCGCCATGAGATCGTTGTGCGCAAAGATGGCGGTGACGCCTGCCCGGACGAGTTGTTCGCCCAAGCGGAATCCGCTGTCCCGCTCCCAGTCCCCCTCCAACGTGAACTGCGGATTGTAGGGGATGCTGTTGTCGTACAAGGCTTCCAAATGCCCGCGCGTCCGGTTGGTCACATGCATACTCTCTTTGGGACCCGTGATCATGCCGATCTTCTTGCGTCCGCCGTCTTGGAGCAACAGAACCGTCGCATCATAGGATGCTTTCGTGTCATTGTAAATGATGTAAGGTATGCCGGCGTCGTTGCTGATGCAATAGGCGCACACAAATTTCATGCCTTTGTACTTCGCGAGCGAAATGATGCGGTGGCTGTGACACCCCAAATAAATGATACCGTCCACTTGTCGGGAAAGCATGTCCTTGATATGTTCGTGCGTGATGGATTCGCTTTCCGACTCATCGGACGGAATGTTGCCGTAGCGCTGATAAAAACGCATGTTGCTGATGATGTAATGATACCCCACTTCATCGCAGGCGGCGGCGATGCCGTCCATGATAAAAGGCGCGTTGAATACGGTGAAATCTTCCGTGATGACGCCGATCGTCCTACTGCGGCCGCTTTTTAAAGATCGGGCGTTTAAATTCGGATGATAGTTTAATTCGTTCGCCACATTGAGGATCAGATCGCGCGTTTCCTGCTTGACGCCGTATTTCCCATTCAGCGCCTTGCTGACCGTCGCGATGGAAAGATTTGTTTTTTCAGATATTTTGCGAATTGTCGACATCGTATTCTCTTTCAATTGCCATGAACAAAATCCTCTTTTGACCTCTTTCACTAATATATAGTAAACATATTAAACGTTTTTTACAAGTATTGCAAGCCCGGTTTTTTGAAAGGGGAGAAAAAAGTGAAAAACAGTAAAATATTTAAAATTTATTCCAGAATAATCCATATTATCGCGCCCAAAAAAGGAAATATTTTCAATTTATAAAAAAGTGCTTTACAAAGTTCGCCGAATCGTGTAAAGTGTTGATACAAAAGAAAACGTTTAATAAATCCTCCTGACAGAAGAGGATGAGGGAAATCCGGCAGGAATTGCGGGAATCTCCAAGGTGGGAATCCAAGATGTGCCGAGCGGGACAAAGGACAATGGGACAAATTTTTCACGGATCGCGCATAAGCAATATTGAAATAACGGATACCCTTTTCGGCGGGTATCTCACGCTCGTCGCCGAAAAGATCGTTCCGTACCAATGGAACATCCTCAATGGCAAAGTGGCAGGCGCAAAGATATCCCATTGCATGGAGAATTTCAGGATTGCCGCCGGAGAACGGGAAGGACAACACAGCGGTGTCGTGTTCGGGGATACCGATGCCTACAAATGGCTTGAAACCGTTGCCTACTGCATCGCGAACGGCAAAGGCGCCGGTCTTGAGCCGCTTGCGGATACACTGATCGAACTTATCGGCCGCGCGCAGGAATCCGACGGATACCTCAACACTTACTACACGATCGATCACCCTTCCGAAAAATGGACCAATCTGGCGGAAGGCCACGAACTGTACAACGCGGGGCATCTGATCGAAGCCGCCGTGGCCTACTACCGCGCGACGGGCAAGACCGCCTTGCTCGACATCGCGGTGAAGTGCGCGGATTTGATTTGCCGGATATTTGGCGCGGACGGAGAGAAGCCGGACGGCTGCCCGGGACATCCTGAAATCGAATTGGCCCTGATCAAATTGCGTGACGCAACGCAAAACGATGCGTATCTCGGAATGGCACGTCATTTTGTGCGTGTTCGCGGCGCCTCCCCCAACTATCTGCTCGATGAGCTTGAACGTCTGGCGGACAATCGGATTTTTCCGGAGTTTGTCGATTATGACGCGAAATACGCGCAGACGCATCTGCCGCCCGTCGAACAGACCTCGGCGGAGGGACACGCGGTGCGCGCGATGTATCTGTACAGCGCCATGGCCGATCTGGCGGCGGTATGCGAAGACGCGGATCTGGCGGCGGCATGCGCGGTTTTGTGGGACAACGTGACGCGAAAGAAGATGTACATCACGGGCGGAATCGGCGCTTCGGCATATTTGGAACGGTTCACGGCGGATTACGATCTGCCGAATGACCGCATGTATTGCGAAAGTTGCGCGTCCGTGGGTCTGATGATGTTTGGGCAACGCATGGCGTCCCTGACCGGAAAAGCCGCATTCTACGACGAAGTCGAACGCGCGCTGTGCAATACCGTGTTGGGGGGCGTCGCCATGACAGGGGATCGTTATTTTTACGTGAATCCTTTGGAAGTGTGGCCGCCCAATTGTCTGCCTTCCACGTCGATGGCGCACGTGAAGCCTGTGCGTCAAAAGTGGTTCGACGTTGCCTGCTGTCCGACCAATATCGCGCGCACCCTGGCGTCGCTCGGGCAATACATTTACGCGGAGAACGACGAAGCGCTCTATGTCAACATGCTGATCTCTTCACGCATCTTGACGGAACTGAACGGCGGAACGCTGACCGTCACGGTGGACTCTACGTTTATGCGTGACGGGAGGGTGAACATTTCCGTATCCTCGGATCGCCCGCAGAAAATCCGCGTGCGGATACCGCGTTATTTTGCCAACCCACACTTTGCTTCCTCTGTTGCGTTTCCGGAACCCGGCGCGGACGGTTACACTGAGTTGTCGGCGCCGGGCGGAACGCACACTTTTTGTCTGCAAGGAGAGGTGACGCCCGCGTTTTTTGCTTCAAACGAACAGGTCAGGGCGGATGCCGGCAGACTGGCTCTTGTGATGGGACCTTATGTCTATTGCCTGGAAGAGGCGGACAACGGCGGAAATCTCGCAAATATTTTCGTGAAACCGGAGACGGAAATCGAAGTGGGCAGGTCTTGCGAAGACATTCCGGGCTCCTTGCCTTTGTTGCATTTCGGGGGAGAGCGCGTGACAAAGGCGATAGAGGAGGATGGGGATCTGTATGGGACGCCCCTCTTTCGCCGGACGGGAACGCGTCTTACCGCCGTCCCCTACGGTTTGTGGAACAATCGGACGCCCGGGGAAATGACGGTCTGGCTCAAGGCGTTGCTGTAAACATCCGCGATCATCCGATTCGTGTGTTTGGAGGTGCGAATCGGTTGTTGATGGAATCGGTTATTTGATGGGAAGGGTTATAAAAGGAGGATTCAAATGAAAGGAAAGAAAAGGATAGCATTGGCGCTTTGCTTCTTGTTGGCGCTGATCGCCGGACTTTCGGCCTGTGACAAGGGCGGATCCGGGGATGAGGATGCCGGCGGAGACGACAGCGGCAAGACGCAGATCACGTACTCGTTCTGGGGCACCCCGGACGAAGCGGCCGCAGTTCAGGAAGTCGCGGACAAGTTCAATGGCGAACAGGACGCGATCGAAGTTACCGTTATGGATATCCCGCATGACTCCTATGTTGACAAACTCAACACGATGGCCACGGGCAAAGAATTGCCGGACTGCGGGATCATGAGCGAAGCCGGCGTTTTGCAATTTGCGGAACAAGGATTGTTGGCCGATATTTCGGGCATGTACGACGGCGCGGAGAGCAAGCCTCTCGAAAGTCTCGCGTTTAAGTATGACGGGCAGACGGTGGCCTATTCGGCGGCGAACGAAGTGTTGCTGCTCTATTACAACAAGAAGATGTTTGACGACGCGGGCGTGGCTTATCCTCCGGCGGCGGCGGACAGCGCGTGGACCTGGGACGAGTTCGTGGAAACAGCGAAAAAACTGACTTTTGACGCGAACGGCAAGACACCCAACGATGCTGATTTCGACGCCAACAACATCACGCAGTACGGTTGCATGGTTGAAAATCTGACATGGCAGCTGGAAGTGTGGGCGCTCAGCAATGGCGGCGGCTTCTACAAAGAGGACGGCAGCGCGGTGACCATCGGCGACGCGGCAACGGTGGAGGCGATTCAAAAGGTCGCGGATCTTCATTTAAAAGATCACGTCGCCCCCCTGTCCACCGGTCTGACCGACGACGGCGTGCAGCGTTCCCTGATTGCGGGCACCGTCGCCATGACGACGAACGGCGCCTGGAACGTCGGCACGAGTCTCGCGTCCGC
>JAISML010000075.1 GCA_031276775.1 Eubacteriales Family XIII. Incertae Sedis bacterium
TACGCCCGATGTGCCGTCGACAATGTTGATCTTCGCTTTGGACAGACGCGCCGCGGCTTCGAGAATCTGCTCCATGCTCTCTTTGTCGTTGTACGCGCTTCCGTCCCGGATTTTGTTCAATTCCACGCGCGCTTCGGAGCTGAGCAAGCGTTGCGTCAACTGTGCCGGCGCCATTTCCAGACTGAAGATCATCACGGAGGCGCCGGAATGCAGCGCAGCGCTCATGGCGATGTTCAGCGCCAGCGACGTCTTCCCCATGCCGGGCCGGGCGGCCAATACGATCAAATCCGATTCTTGGAAGCCCGATGTGATCTTGTTCAAATCCGAAAATCCCGTGGAAAGACCCGTCAAATCCCCGTGCCTGTCTTTCAGGGCTTCCATGCGTTTCAGCGTTTCCTGCAAAGCGACGCCGATGGGCACAAAATCCTTGCCCTGCCGCCCCTGGCCGATCCCAAGAATCCTTCGCTCGGCTTTTTCAAGGACAGTCTCCGCCTCCTCCCTGTCCTCATAGCTTTCGGTGATGATCTCCCCGGATTTTTCAATGAGATTGCGCAGGATCGCTTTGCCGATCAATATTTTTCCGTATTGCAAAGCGCTCGAAGGAGAGGGAACCGCCCCGGCCAATTTACCGATATAATCCGCGCCGCCGGCCGCGCTCAATTCCTTGCGTTTCCGCAACGCCTCGGCGACGGTGACGATGTCGATGGTTCCTCCCGCTCCGTGAAGCTCCGCCATGGCGGCAAATATCCTGCGGTTGTTGTCCCTGTAGAAGTCGTTCTCCGTGAGCGTCTCCATGACGTCGTAGAGCGCCTGTCTGCTTTGAAGCGCCGCCCCCAATACCGCCGCTTCCGCGTCGTCGCTGTGCGGCGGAACCCGATCAGCCATTCGCTTCCACCGACACGCGAACGGTGGCGACGACCTCCGGATATATCCTGATCTCCACAGGATGCACGCCGACAGTCTTGATGGGCGCGTCCAGGAGGATTTTGCGTTTGTCGACAAAGACACCGTGCTGCTCGTTGACGGCCTCCGCAATGTCCTGCGAGGTGATGGAACCGAACAACCGTCCGCCCTCCCCCGACTTGGTTGCGATGGAAACGCTGAGACTGTCGATCTTTGCGGCCGTCTCTTTCGCGCAATTCAGTTCCTGTTCCTTTTTCGCGGCCAGGGCCGCTTTCCGCTTTTCAAGATTCTTCATGTTCGCGTCCGTGGCATTCACCGCGAAATTGCGCGGGAACAGAAAATTCCGCGCGTATCCGTCGTTGACTTTCACCACGTCGCCCGTCTTGCCTTTTCCGCTGATATCCTCCAATAAAATCACTTTCATTTCTTCATTCCTTTCCGTCAATCGCACGGGGGAATCCCCTTTTCCCGAATCCCGAACCATCCCCCTGTGTTCCGGCGCGGACCGCCGTCACTGTGCTTCCGTCTCACTGATGTATGCTTTGAGTTTTCCGATGACCTCCTCCGGCGTCATATCCGTCACCTGCGCGGCCGCCATCGTCAAATGCCCCCCGCCGCCAAACCGTTCCATAAGAACCTGCACGTTGAAGTCCCCGAGCGAGCGGGCGCTGATGACGACCTCTTTCGATGTTTCGCCGACCACGAAGCTGGCTCTGATGCCCTTGATGTCAAGGAGTTCGTCCGCAGCCTGCGCGATGATGATCTGCGCGTTCTCGTGTTTGCCCTCATTGCGGGATATGGCGAAGCCGTTTTTGTCAAATTGCGCGTTCGCGATGATGCTCGCCCGTTGGCGAAAATCCATCATATCGCTCTGCAGCAACTGTCGAACGGCAGTGCTGTCCCCGCCGTTGTTCCTGAGCCACGACGCAGCCTCAAAAGTCCGTGCGCCGGTCTTTACCGAAAAACTGTTCGTGTCCACGAAGATGCCCGCGAGCAACAATTCCGCTTCCAGTTTGTTGATCTTGCGGATGTCATCATCATACTGCATGATCTCCGCGATCAGTTCCGACGTGGATGAAGCGTTCGGCTCCATGAACGTCAATGTGGCATTGTCGATAAAACGTTCCAACTTCCGGTGATGGTCAATGACGACCATTCTTTCAGTCTTCCCAAGCAGGTTCCGGCACTCCACCATGTCCGGCACATGGGTGTCCACCACGATGAGCAGGGTATCCCTGTCGACGAGTTTCAATGCTTCGTCGTTTTTGATGAAACGATATCCGCCCGACCGTTCCGCGCGCTCGTAGACGTCTTTCAGCGTGTGATTGTAGGCGTCCACCACGATGTACGCGTCCTTGTTGTTCGCAAATGCGATGCGGTACACGCCGACGGCCGCGCCGAAAGAATCCATGTCGGGATTCTTGTGACCCATGATGATCACCTGGGACGACTGCGCGATGAGCTGTTTCAACGCGTGCGCCATAACGCGGGATTTGCCTTTGTTTCGCTTTTCGATGATCTGCACCTTGCCGCCGAAATACGTCACTTTTCTTCCGCTCTTGACCACGGCTTGATCGCCGCCCCTGCCCAAAGCCAGATCCAAGGCCCATATCGCGTATTCTTCCGTCTTGATGGGGGAATCCCCGTCAAGCCCCACGCCGATGCTGAGCGAAACGGGAAAATCCGCGTCCGTCTCTATGGTTCTGATATCGTCCAGGACGGAAAATTTGCTGTCGGAAAGCCCTTTGAAATGCCTGCGATCAAAGATCAGATGATACTGATCCTTTTTAAACCGCAGGACGGACGCGTCTATGCCCGCCGCCCATTGCCGTATCCGCGTTTCAATGTTCGCCGCGATGATCGGCTTCTTTTCGTCCTGCGATTTGGACAAAAGCTCGTCATAATTGTCCACGACGACGTAAGCGAAGCATTTTTTCTCATCGTTGTAGCGCGCTTT
>JAISML010000144.1 GCA_031276775.1 Eubacteriales Family XIII. Incertae Sedis bacterium
CCGCGCTGCGGCCGGCGGTATCTCCCCGGACTCGGTTGCGTCTGTTTTGATGTTGTTGTACCCTTGGCGCAGGGCGATCAGCCTGCCTTCGGTGATATACATTTCAAAGTAGACCTGCCCCTCGTCGACACGCTGCGAAATTTCCCCGATCACGTTGGGATGCCCGCTGTTCGCCTCGATAACGGACAGGCGTTGGTTGTTGATCGCATAGATATACCGCCCATCCGTCTTGATCACGTCGGCTTCCTGCACACCGGCCACCTGCGTGTTGGTATCGGCAAAAACGGGATGTTCGGAGGATGCGCCGCCGATGTCTTCCGGGATCGGCGCATTCCCGTCTGCGATATCGCCGGAAGACACGGCATCCTCCCGCAGAGTTGCGTCGGCGCCGCCCATGGGGAACAACCCGTTCGCATCCCCGTTTGTCCGGACGCTTTCCTCTGCCTGAGCGGCTTTGCGGTCGCGCAATCCGAGCGCCCGCATGGCGCTGTAAACGTCACGGTACGCCCCGCCAAACGTTACGCGCGTCTCTTTCGCGGCCTTGACCCGCAGTCCACCGGAATCCGGTTCCGCTGCTTTCGAGAGCAAAAACGGTGCAAAGGCAAACGTCGCAGCCGTGATCGCAACTGCACCGACCAATATCCATATACCTGAAATACGGAGCGCTCCGCCGATACCGTTTCGTTTCATATCCATCCTTTTCCTCGCTTTCACTGCTCAATTGCCTTGACGCCGCCGCTCGATTGCCTTGATGCCGCCGCTCGATTGCCTTGACGCCGCTGCTCGATTGCCTTGACGCCGCCGCTCGCGGCGCGCCGTACATCCAATCCGCCCGTTCCGTTCGATCCTTGCCCCTCGATCCGAAAAGGCGCTTTGGAACCGCCCGCATCATGCCTGTCGATCTTTGTCTGACCGTCCCCTTTCAATCCGGAGAACCGCTTTGTTTCTTTCCGTTTTGTAAAGATAGAGTGGCGCGGGACGGAAAAAGGTGCAGAAAATAAATTTTTCCCTGAAACGCTTTACGCAAAAGCATTCATTCATGTTTCCTCAACGCAGTCCTTCGCGGCAAGGATTCCGTAAAGCAGGCTCTCGCGACGAGGGTTCCGTAAAGCAGTCCTTTGCGACGAGGATTCCGTCACCAGACGGAACGAATTTCGCAACGCGAAACGCAGAGTCACAACAGTTGCACGATCATACCGGCGAGAAACAGCGCCGCCGCAAGCAAGCCCAGGGTCACGCGCGCCGCCGCGACTGCGTAAAGCGCATGAAACCGACCGCCGCGGCTGCGCGCGGAAAGAAACAGGATCAAAGCGACCAGCAAACCTGCGCCGTACAGGACAAATCCGCGCGCGGCCGAGGACGATCCCGGGTGCGTCGCAACCTTTTCTTCCGCTCCGTCCGCAAGGGATTCCGATCCGGAGAGGGGTGTCTCCTCCGGCAACGGATCCGCTTCCCGGGCGGCATTTTGAACATCGGATGCGTAATCGGATTCTTTCGCGTCGCTGTCGGCAAAAGCAGGGGCCTCCGATGACGGCACGCCGGCAGTCTCGGGACCGTTAAAAAACAACTCCCAACGCGCACCCGGCGCAACGACGGCAAGAGAGAGCAGCACAACGCAGGCAGCCGATGCGAAAATAGCGAATTTGTAGGGTTTTTTCCCGAATTTTGTCCTGCGGCGCGCAAAATCGGGTGAAGGTTTCACCTCGCTGAAACCGCGAAAGAAATCCAGTTCCTGCGTTCTGCCGGAAACGGCGTTTCTCAAAGCCGCGCGGAACCGTTCTTCCCCGTCCGAAGCGCCCTGCATGTTTGATCCGTTGTCTTTGTTCATTCCGCAATACCTTCCGCAAGCGTCCGCAGTTTGCGGAGCGTTCGCCGCATACAGGATTTCAGGCTGTTGTAATTCACGCCGTACATCCCGGCGATGTCATTCAGCCGCATATCGTATCCATAATGCAGCAAGATCAGTTGTTGCTCCTCGTCGGTCAGTTTGTTCATCAACCCGATGAGCAGGTCCTCGTTTGCCAATGCCTCCGGGAACAAACCCGCAGTCTCATCTTCGACGTCGATCTCTTCTCCGTCCTCCCGGGACATCGTTTGGACGGAAAACACAGGGCGCCGACCCGCAAAATGCCGTTTTGCCTCGTTTCGCGCGATGGCATAAAGCCAAGCCCGCACTTTCCGCACATCTTTCAACGTATGCAGATACCGAAATGCATTCTCCCAGGTGTTTTGAAAAATGTCTTCCGCCGATTCCGCGTCCCGCCTCGCCTCAACGTAGACAAACCGCTTGATTTCAAGCCAGTACGCGTCATATACCGTTTCAAAGCAGAGTTGCCCGTTCTTCATCATATACGCAGTATACCACACCGCATATATAACAGAGGAAGCAAAAACAAAAAAAAGGTGCGGTAAGCCCGTTACAATTCAGGCGCCGGCTACGGGGCATGACCGTCCGGAACGCCCGCCGGATCAACCCATGAATTGTAACGCAACCTTATTATATTATTGCATGTTATCGTTATTCAATAAAATTTTATTGACAAATAACAAATAACGTGCTAATCTGTGTTTGCAAATGAAAAGTAAAGTCCGGCGGCAATGAACGGCAAACGAACGGGGAAAAGTGAAATGTGGAATGCCAAACGATCCGTAAAACTCTCATCTGTATGCACAAAAGCGGTAATCATCGCAGCCATCGGTCTGGCTTGCGCGTTGCCTTTCCTGTACCGGTCAGGGTTCTTCGTGA
Source organism: Eubacteriales Family XIII. Incertae Sedis bacterium (assembly GCA_031276775.1). Lineage (GTDB taxonomy): Bacteria > Bacillota > Clostridia > Peptostreptococcales > Anaerovoracaceae > JAISGB01. Next base: position 2,747 of record JAISML010000144.1, read on the forward strand.
CATACGGCCGCCCCAATCAGGACGCGGGATCCTTGCTTCTGCCCCTGATCTATTCCTGTTACGCGCCGGCTCTGACGGCGCTCTTCTCTTTGAACAAACTCTTGACCAATATCCGAAACGGCGATGTCTTTACCGCGCGCAACGTGCGCATGCTGCGCATCATCTCATGGTCCTGCTACGTTGCAGCCTTGCTTTTGTCCTTGGGCGTCCCGATCAACCTTATGTTCGGGATCATGGCCGTTTTGATCGCGTTTATCGGCCTGATTGTGCGGGTCGTGAAGAACGTCATCGCCGCAGCCGCGGAATTAAAAAGCGAAAACGATTTTACGATTTAAGGAACGAAACACCATGGCGATTACAGTAAACATCGATGTGATGATGGCAAAGCGCAAAATGTCGGCGGGAGAACTCTCCGGCCGCATCGGCATCACGCCCGCGAACCTCTCCATACTCAAAAACAACAAGGCCAAAGCCATCCGTTTTTCAACATTGGAAGCATTGTGCCGCGCCTTGGACTGCCAGCCGGGCGACGTGCTTGTATTCGACCCGAACCGCAACGGGCAGAACGAAGACGGACAAAGCGAAAACAGCCAAAACGAATAAATATGCGAACAATAGAACGAACAGGAGGAATTCCCATGAATGAGCATTTTTCAGACTACGCGCCCGCGCAACCGACTCCGAACGTACAGGGCGCCGCGCCCGCGCAACCGA
>JAISML010000216.1 GCA_031276775.1 Eubacteriales Family XIII. Incertae Sedis bacterium
CAACAGTGGATCGCTTCCCTGGAACGGGAGGAACGGGAACGGACCGGGATCAGGAATCTGAAAGTCGGGTACAACCGGGTGTTCGGCTATTACATCGACGTCACCAACGCCAACCGAAAGCTCATTCCCGAAAACTACATCCGCAAACAGACCCTGGTCAATTCCGAGCGTTACATCACACCGGAACTGAAAGAGGTCGAGTCGAGGGTGCTGGGCGCGGAAGCGAACATCAACCGGATGGAATATGACATTTTCACGGAGATTCGTCTGAAACTTCAAACCCATATTCCGGCTGTGCAGCGCACGTCCGCAGCCTTGGCCGCATTGGACGTCCTGACCGCTTTCGCGGAAGCCGGTGAGAAATACGGCTACGTGAAACCGCTTGTGGACGGAGGGGACGTCATCGAGATCGTGAAAGGACGCCATCCCGTCATCGAACGGAATATGACCGGCGCGTCTTTCGTGCCAAACGACGTGTATCTCGACAGGCAGGCAAGGGGCATGCTCCTGATCACCGGACCGAACATGGCGGGCAAATCCACCTACATGCGGCAGACCGCCCTCATCGTCCTCATGGCGCAGGTCGGATCTTTCGTACCTGCGGATCGGGCGCGGATCGGGGTCGCGGATCGCCTGTACACGCGCATAGGCGCCTCGGACAATCTGGCGAAAGGGCAGAGCACGTTCTTCGTGGAAATGAGTGAGTTGGCTTATATTCTCAACACGGCCACGAAGAAGAGTCTCGTCATCCTGGATGAGATAGGGCGGGGAACCAGCACCTACGACGGTCTTTCCATCGCGTGGGCGGTTCTGGAATATCTCTGCTCGGAACGAAGACGTGTGCGCACCCTTTTTGCGACGCACTATCATGAGTTGACGGCGCTTGAGGGCAAGTTGCCCGGTCTGCGCAATTTGAATACGGAAATCAGCGAACGCGCGGGTGAGATCGTCTTTCTCCACCGCATCTCGGAGGGCAGCGCAAGCCGGAGTTACGGCATTCACGTCGCGCGGTTGGCGGGCGTACCCGACGCTTTGCTCGCCGACGCGCAGGAAAAACTGACGACGCTGGAAAGCGAACGCAAGGAGATCGAGCCGGATCGCAGACGGCAGGAAACAGAGCGGCCCACGCAGCTGTCCCTGTTTGATTTTGCGCCAAATCCCGTCATCGAACGTCTGCGCGCCCTCAACATTCTGGAGATCACGCCGTCACAGGCGTTTTCCGTATTGGAGGAATTGAAGGAGGCCGCGGACAGGACATGAGGATCGGTCGCATTGCGCAATTGCCCAAGCAGGTTTTCGAAAAGATCGCGGCCGGAGAGGTGGTCACAGGTCCGCTTTCGGTGATCAAGGAATTGACGGAAAACGCCATCGACGCCGGCGCATCCTCGCTCACCGCAGAGATTCGGGAGGGCGGCAAATCCTATATCCGCGTCACCGACGACGGAGCGGGCATTCGGCGGGAAGACGTGGAAACGGCTTTTTTGCCGCATGCGACGAGCAAGATATCCGTCGAAGCGGATTTGGACGACATCAAGACCCTCGGCTTCCGGGGGGAAGCGCTCGCGAGCATCGCCGCCGTGTCGCGTGTGGAGATGGTCACAAAAACGCCGGACGCAAAGGTCGCGTCCGCGATTTTTGCGGAGGGCGGGCGGATCGGGTCCGTGCAGGACACGGGCGCGGCGGACGGTACGACGGTCATCGTCCGCGATCTGTACTTCAACACGCCCGCGCGCCTGAAATTCATGAAATCCGACAGAGCCGAGAGTGCGGCGATCATCGATTTCATATCAAAAATCGCCGTCGCTTACCCGCGCATCCGCGTTAAAATGATCAACAACGGCGCGATCCTGTTTTCGACCAACGGGCAGGGCGATGTGCTGCGGGCGGCGCTGACGGTATACGGCGCCGACGGCGGGGAAGGTCTGATTCCCGTTGAAGGGCAAACGGCACATATGTCCGTGAAAGCATGGATATCCGGATCGAACAAGAGCAAGAGAAGCCGGCGCGGTCAGATTCTGTTTGTGAACGGCCGTTGCGTGACGGACGGTACCGTCACGCGCGCCATCGCCGAAGCCTACAGGGAATACCTGTTTGAAGGCCGTTTCCCCATCGTCTATCTGTTCCTGCGGATCGATCCGTCCCTGATCGACGTCAATGTGCATCCCGCCAAAAGCGAGATCCGATTTCATGAAAGTCAAGCGGTCGGAACGTTCATTCGGGATACCTTGCGATCCGCTTTGGCGTCCAAAGGCGGTATCCCCGGCATACCCGCAGACCGTACCTCAAAACGGACGCTGTGGGAACAACGCAGAAAAGAAGCTATGTTCTACACCCTAAAGGACGGCGGCGGAGATGGGATCGGAGACGGGAAATCGGTTTCGGAAGAAGGGAAGACGGCCGGCGCGACCGCGCATACGCCTCCTGCCGCGGATCGAAAACCGTGCACGGACGCGGACGATGCGGATCAACCCGTGAAGCTTATTAACATAAAAACATTATGGTCTTCGAGCCTCGCCGACATTCAGACAAACGACGATTATGATGCGGCGGATCCGCACCCGGACGACGGTCGGAAGGCTGCGGGGGCGCAGCCGGACCGCATGCCGATCGTGCAGAGCGAAATGGACATCGCGCACTTGCGCGTATTCGGCAGTGTGTTTGCCACCTACCTTTTGGCCGCCGATGACGACAGCTTCTATATCATCGATCAGCACGCCGCGCACGAACGGGTGAACTACGAACGATTTTTGGCGCAGCGCAGAGATGCGGACAAACTGATCCAACAACTGCTCACCCCCCTCGTTTGCCGGTTGCCCGCCGCCGCGAAAGCCGCCGTGGACGATTGGGCGCAATGGCTTTCGGATTTGGGTTTTGAAGCCGCATTGTTTGGGGAAAACGCGCTGATCGTGAAGACGTTCCCCGCTTTTTTGCCCTATGCGGAGGCGGAAGTCTTTCTCAGGGACATCATCGACAATGCCGCAGATGCGCCGCCCGACAACGGCAAAGCCCTCGAACGGCTGATCTCCCGCGCCTGCAGACAAGCGGTCAAGGGCAACGACGTTTTGAAGGACGATGAAATATCGCGTTTGCTCGGAGATCTCGCCCGTTGCGGAAATCCGTTCACCTGTCCGCACGGCCGCCCCGTGTTCATCCGCATGAGCCGACGCGATCTGGAAAAGTTGTTTAAACGGGCATAAGGTGAAACCTGTGGAAAAACAAAAGCCGGCCGAAAAAGCGATCGTCGTGATGGGACCCACAGCCGTCGGCAAGTCCGAATTTGCCGCCGACATTGCCGAACGGTACGGGGGAGAGATCGTTTCCGCCGACAGTATGCAGATATACAGGGACATGGACGTCGGTACGGCAAAGCCATCCGCCGCGCTGCTCTCCCGCGTACCGCACCATCTCATCGGTTTCGCGGATCCCGGTGAGGCATTTTCGGTCGCGGCATACCGTGCGCGCGCCGCAGCCGTCATAGCTTCCCTCTTTGCACGCGGGAAACTTCCCGTGATCGCGGGGGGGACGGGACTGTACATCCACGCTTTGCTCTGTGACATGGATTTTTCCGGCGCGGGACGCGATCGGGCTTTGCGCGAAAACTACGCGTCGGCTGCGGAACGTTTTGGAAACGGATACATTTATGGTATACTGAAAGAAAAAGATCCCGTTGCGGCGGAACGGATTCACCCCAACGACGGACGGCGCGTCATCCGCGCCTTGGAACGGATGGAACGGGGCGGGGAAGCGGACGGTCTGCGCGCATTCGAGCGATCGTTTGCGCCGGCGGGATTGTTCACTCCCGTACCGGTGCTGCTGACGCGCGACAGGGAGGAACTTTACCGTCGCATCGAGGAACGGGTCGACGTTCTCATGGGGACCGGACTCGCCGACGAAGTGCGCCGTTTGCGGGACAGGGGATTTTCCCGTGCGGACAGCGCCATGCTCGGCATCGGGTACAAGGAATTGTTCGGATATTTGGACGGTGATTACGACTTGGATCGCGCCGTGTACCTGATCAAACTGCATACGCGCAGGTACGCGAAACGGCAACTCACATGGTTCAGACGGTATACCGACGCCCATGTGTTCAACCTCTCGGAATACGCGGATCGAAAATCGGCGTTGGACGCCGTGTTCCGCGTGACCGACGCGGCTTTGCGCGATCAACGGGATGCGCCGCAACAG
>JAISML010000232.1 GCA_031276775.1 Eubacteriales Family XIII. Incertae Sedis bacterium
CGACAAAGTGGAAAAAGGGAAACCGCTCTATGAACTGTCCAATGAAAAATTGACGCAGGAAGTGGAAAGTCCGGCGACGGGAACGCTTGCGCGGATTCTGGTTCCCGCCGGGGAAATGGCGCCCGTCGGCGCGATCATCGCGCACATAGAGGAATCGTGATGGAGTTGCAAGGCGGTAAGCGCGTCAAAGAACATTACGAAATTCAGGGCGTCCGCAAGTTCATCGGAACGAGGATGCGCGAAAGTCTGCGCGATTATCCGCAGGGTTCCGGTTCGGTGTACCTGTGTACCGAACAGTTCTACGCCTTGAAAGATGAGCTTCGGGCGCAAAACGAAAACGTGACGATCACTTCCATGCTCACCAAGGCGACGGCTGAGGCTCTGAAAAAGCATCCTCTGTTGAATTCGGCGCTTGTCGATCAAAAGGAGTTCTTCATCTACGACTCGGTCAACATCGGCGTGGGCATAGGGCTTGAAGAAGGGATCATGACGGTCGTCGTCAAAGAGGCGCAGGACAAGGATATCTTCCGCATTTCCGATGAGTTGCGGGGAATGATCGACCGGCTGAAAGCGAAGAAGCTTCAAATGACGGATATGATGGGATCGACGTTCACGCTCAGCAATATGGGCATGTTTTGCATTGAACAGGTAACTCCCTTTCTCAATCCGCCCGAAACCGGCATTCTCGCCGTCGGAGCGACGAAAAAGCAAGCGATCGTGGACGATGCGGATCGCATCGTGATCGCACCGATGACCTGCTTCAGTCTGACGATCAATCACGCTGCGGTGGACGGTCTGCACAGCGGATTGTTTATGAAAACGTTAAAGGATGTCGTGGAGAACCCGAAGTTGCATATGGGGTTGTAATTGGCGGGAACCGATTCATGTGGAAAGGAGGCGTATGGCGGCGTTGTTCGGCCATGCAAACCGAAAATGAGGTTTTCAAACGAAGAATTGCTGGATATGTACGATGATATTGTCCTTGCGCGCGTGTTGGGGGAGAAGATCGTCGAATATATATTCAGTGGCAAGATCGCGGGATCGATTCATCCATGCCTCGGTCAAGAAGCCGTAAGCGCGGGTCTGATTGCGGCGTTCAAGAAATCGGGCATCAAGAATTACGGCACGGGGACGCACAGAAGCCAGACGGTCATGGCCTATCGTGTCGGACTGAAAAATTTTATCGGGGAGTTGCTCTGTCGGACGGGCGGAGAGAACGGCGGCATTTCCGGAGAATATCACCTGACGAACGTCGAGAAGACGATGATCCCTGCCACAGGCGCGCTCGGCGGCACATGGGGCTTGCTCGCCGGCGTCGCGTGGGCGCTGAAAGCGGGAGGCAAAACGCGTGAGATTGCATTTGCGCCTTACGGGGACGGTGCGGTCAGCCAAGGCTCCACCTACGAAGCGATGAACATCGCCGCGCTCTATCAATTGCCCATCCTGTTTTTCATCGAAAATAACGGAATCGCGATGTCGACGCCCGTCAACAAACAATCGCCGCTCGAAAATCTTGCGGACAGAGCTTCGGCATTCAACATGCAAGGCGTTACCGTGGACGGAAACGATCCGATCGCGGTCGCGGAAGCCGTCCTCGAAGGCATGGAACTGGCTGCGAATTTTGTTCCCAATGTCGTTGAGGCGAAGACGGTGCGTTGGGAAGGGCATTATGTGGGCGATGATCAATCGCTGTATCGGGACGTCAGCTTCAGAAAGCATTTGGACGACATCGATCCCGTCCTGCATTTCACGGAAAAATTGAAAGGCATGGGACTGCTTGACGAAGAAACGGTGGTACGCGTCCTTGCGGAAAAGACGGCGTTGGTCGAATCGACTTTCGATGAGCAGTTGCAATTCGGTCTGCCGACGCGGGAACAGGCGCTTGATTACAACAGGATTTATTCCAATGAAGCCGGAGGTGAACTATAATGTCACAGATGTCATTAGGCAGGGCATTTAATCTCGCGATGCGAGAGGAAATGACGAGAGATGAAAAAGTCATCTGTATCGGGGAAGATATCGGCGTCAAAGGCGGGTGTTGGTTTACCTTTTCCGGGCTGTACGGATTGTTCGGGGACAAGCGCGTCCTCGAGATGCCTATGACGGAAAGCGCCTATACCTATTTCGGCGTCGGCACGGCGCTGATGGGGTACCGTCCCATCGTCGAATTCATGTTTGCGGACTTCGCCACGCTCGGCTTCGAGGGCATTGTGGATATGGCCGCGAAGATCCGTTACAATTCGGGCGGAAAGAACAGTTGTCCCATCACGTTTGTCATGCCTCAAGGCGGCGGCGGCAAAAATGGCTGCCATCATTCGCAAAGTGTGGAAAGTTGGTTCGCGAACGTGCCCGGCGTAAAGATCGTCGCGCCGACGGCGCCGGCGGACATCCGCGCTTACTATCGGGCGTCCATTCAGGACGACGATCCCGTCGTTTTCATCTTCCACCGCGCCTTGCTTGGCGTCCAAGGAGAGGTGCCGGATGCGATTGAAGAGGTTCCGGCGCTGAAGAATGCCGGGAAACTCGTAAAAGAAGGGAAAGATCTCACGATCGTCGGCTATCACCGTCCCCTGCTGTTTGCGCAGGCGGCAGCGGCGGAGGTCGAGACCGAAACGGGGAAATCGATCGAGATCATCGATCCGCGCGTTTTGTGTCCGTTCGACAAAGAGTTGCTGTTTACGTCCGTCAGAAAGACGGGTCGCCTGTTTGTCACGCACGAAGCGCCGGAGCGCGGCGGGTTCAGCGCGCAGATCGTGTCTTGGGTCGCGGAAAACTGTCAAAGCGATCTCAAGGCCGCGCCGGTGCGCGTCTGCGGCAAGAACAGCATCATTCCGTTCGGGGATGCGGAGGATTTCGTCTATCCGTCAAAGGAAGAGATCAAAGCGGGCATTTTGAAAGCGCTTGCCTGAACACAGATCCGGCGGCTCGTTGCGATCTTGTGAACGGCCGCCGGACACGCTTGATGATTGAGGGAACGATTTGCGCTGTTTGTGAGGAGGAAAGACATGAAAGCGATCAGGAAAATCGATCACGGGCCCGGACATCTCGCCTTGGTTGACGCCGAGGAACCTCAAGTGCGCGCCGGAGCGATCAAGATCAAGGTCGAAGTTTGCGGAATCTGCGGATCGGATCTGCACATTGTGGAGGGCTTTGAGCCGCCCGGCGCGTCCTATCCCTTTCCTGTCACGCTCGGTCATGAGTACAGCGGAACGGTGGTGGAGGTCGGTGAAGGCGTGACGGATTTCAATGTCGGGGATCGCGTCACCTCCAATGTCAGCGACGGATTTTGCGGGAAATGTTATCGTTGCTTGTCGGGCAACTACTATGCCTGTCCGACAAACAAAAACATGGGATATGAATGCGACGGATTCATGCAGGAATATGCCGTGGTCGATGCGGGCATCGCGTTTCGGTTGCCCGACAACATCAGTTTTGAGGAGGGAGCGCAGATCGAACCCGCCTGCGTCGCCGCGTTTGCGGTACTGGAAAAAGTTTCGCTGAAGCCGGGCGACACGTGCGTGGTGATGGGCGCGGGGACGATAGGGTTGCTCGTTCTGCAATTTGTGAAACTCTGCGGCGCGAAAGCCGTCGTCGTCGATCTGTCTTCGGCCGCTTCGCGATTGGAACTGGCAAAACGGTTCGGCGCCGATTGCGTTCTCGAAAACGACAAAGCGGACGTCATCGCCGAGGTGCGCAAACTTACGGCCGGCGTCGGCGCCGATTACGTATTCGAGTGCACGGCTGCGGAGCGTTGCATCAATCAGTCACTGATGATGTTGCGCCGGCTTGGCACGCTTGTCGAACTCGGGATTACGGATCCGCAGGGAACGATGCTGCGATATTTCCTCTTTGACATCCTGTCGGGCCACAACATCATCTGCGCGTTCGGCCATCGGCTGCATACTTGGCCGCGCGTGATAGGTCTCGTTGCCGCAGGGAAGATCAAGGTGCAGGAGATGATCTCGCATCGCTTTGCTTTCTCCGATTATGAAAAGGCGTTTCGTTTGCAAGACCCGAACAAATTAAAAGTATTGTTGGTTCCGTGACGGAATCCGCCCGCCGTTTTATCGACGATCCGCAGTGCAACCGATCCGTGACGTCCGGCAAACAGTTGTCCGTTGAAGTTGAAAAGGGATCACGGGTGCGCAGACAGCAGACGCGGTTCCGCATATGAGAGGAGGTAATACATGTTCAGACAAGGAGAAAAGGGGAAGCAGATTCTCGTGCTATCGTCCGTGCTTCTCATCTATATCATCGTAACCGGCTTCAATGCCACAAGCATCGCCATCATGTTGCCGGAGTGGGCCGCGCAATTCAATCTGACGGATATCCAGATAGGCTTGCTCGGCGGCGGCATTTCGATCGGCGCGATCATTACGGTTTTTATCTCGGGCATCATTTTTGACAAGGTCAGGAATTACAAAAATCTGTACTTTGCCATACTGATGGTGAACGGAATTCTGATCTCGCTCAGGTATTTTGCCAAGGATTTCGGACAGATCTACCTGCTCATCTTTCTCTACGGCGTCACGACGAGCTTCGTCGGCACCGGCGGATACAAGATATTGCCGCAATGGTTTGACAGCAAGAGTCTCTATGTCGCGCTCGGCATGGTGACGAGCGGCGGTTCGATCGGCTACATCCTCGGATTTTTGGTCACGCCCCGCGCGAACGCCGCCATCGGGTGGGCCAATCTTTTCCTGTGGCAGGGCATTATCATTATTATCATCGGTCTCATCCTCGTTTTCATCATTCCGTTCCGTCGGGAGTCGGAAGGCGCGATGAACACGGACATGAATGTCAAAGTTGAAGAGTATACGCTCGGAAGAAAGATCAGGGAAATTTTCAAATCGAGACAGGTTTGGATGTCGATCTGTGCGGATTTTCTGATGGCGGGCGCCGTTCTTTCCCTGTCGCAGATAGGACCGATCGCGCTGATCGCGTATTGGGGGATCGACGCGACGCAGGCGGGAACCGTGCTTGCGTCCTCCAGCTTCGGTTCTTTGGTCGGATATTGGGTCGTTCCGTCGATCATCAACAAGATCGGCTACAGAAAGCGCTTGTTCGTCCCCGCCGGCGTCGTCGGATTGGTGTTGCTCTGCATTCCGTTGCTCACGAAAAATCCCACGATCGCCATGATCCTGCTTGCCTGCGGCGGATTTCTGAATGCCATCAGTCTGCTCGGACCGAGAAGCATCATGTTGGAACATCCGACGGTCGCCGGTATCAAAGCGGGTACGGCGTCGGGCGTCCTGCTTACGACCAATAAGCTCGCCTGCGTGTTTTATCCCGTGTTCTTCATGGCGCTCTATTCCGGCGGTCTGGTGATCGCGTGGATATGCTACTTTGTACTCGCGCTCATCGGAGTCGTCTTTATCATGCTCAGCGACGAAACCGGTCCCAAAGGACGCGTTGCGCTCTACAAAAAATACAATATCCCGTTGCCTGAGGATGCGAAAGCGGCGGAAAAGAAAGCATAACGCTTTGCGTCCCGCAGATGATATCCGAAGCGTCGCGTTTCGGATATCATCTTTGTGGGTGAGCGGCAAAACAGGATTTGGATGTGCGGAGGGGAGCATGGATTACACAAATGAATTGAAAAGGAAGACCGTTTCCGCGGAGGAAGCCGTACTGTGCCTGCAAGACGGGGATTATGTCCACACCTACGGTACTTCGGTTGAGCCGGTATGCTTTTTGGAAAACCTCCGCTTGCTCAAGGGCAGACGAAAGAACATAACGGTCGTAAATTTTCTCGGCATGACGCCGTTCAAATATTATACGGACGAATCCTATCGCGGCGTCATCAACAACGAAAGCATGTTTTTCAGCAGATTCTGCGGCGAATCCCAAAAGATCGGCATGATCTCCTACATCCCAAATCATCTGCGCAACAGCGGATCGGATCGTTTTGATTATATGGATCAAAGGAGTTTGCCGATCAATGCCTACGTGATCTCCGCCGGACCGCCGGACAGGCACGGTTGTTTCAGCGCCGCGTCTGTCGGCATGTCAAACCGCGCCTTGGTCGCGCGGGCGGACAAGGTGATCCTCGAGATCAACGAAAACCTGCCAAGGACGTTCGGGGATTCGTTTATTCATATCAGTGAAGTGGATCGCGTCTTTTGGGGCGACGGCAAGGTTCGGTATCTTCCGGAAGCGTCCGCGGACGAAACAGATCGGGCGATCGGAGGCTATATCGCGGAGATCGTCGAGGATGAATCCACCATCCAGTTGGGGATCGGCAGCATTCCGAATGCCGTCGCGGCTGCTTTGAAAGACAAAAAAGACCTCGGTGTGCACACGGAGATGTTGGGAGACGGGATTGTTCGTCTTTGCGAAGCCGGCGTCGTGACGAATCGAAAGAAGACGCATTATCCGGATCGGATCGTGACCTCATTTTCTTTCGGCACGAAAGCGGTATACGATTTTTTGGACGACAATCCGCTCGTGCTGCACCTCGACATTGCAAAAGTGAATTCGCCGTTTGAGATCGCGAAAAACCGCAGGATGGTTTCCGTCAATACGACGCTTCGGATCGATCTGATGGGGCAATGCGCCTCTGAAGCGCTCGGCACGCTTCAGATCAGCGGCACGGGCGGACAGACGGATACGGTCACGGGCGCAAAGATGTCTCCGGGCGGGAAATCGATCATCGCACTGCGCTCAACCGCCGAAGTCAAGGAGGAGGGTTCCGTAAAACGGCGTATTTCCAAAATCGCTTCGGTACACGACGCCGGTACGGTGATCTCCCTGTTGCGCGCGGACGTCGATTTTGTCGTCACCGAATACGGGATCGCCTCGTTGCGCGGCGCTTCCACGAAAGAACGCGCGCGCTCCCTCATTGGCATTGCGCATCCCGATTT
>JAISML010000238.1 GCA_031276775.1 Eubacteriales Family XIII. Incertae Sedis bacterium
TTCCATTGTTGAAGCGCAGACTTGCAAAGAAAAACTGATTTCGGTGAAAAACGTCACGGACGTCATGTGGCTGGACGACATTGTCGATCTGCGCAGTCCGCTTGCCATGCAGGATGCCGACACGGTGGAAACCTACTACAAAGACGGAGCGGCGCTGTTTTCCGTGACAGTAAAAGCCGGCACGGAAAAAGACACCGTCGCAGCCATCCGCGAGGTCATCGGCGAGAAGATAAAAATTTCCGGAACAGCGGCCGAACAGGCATTTTCGCAGGAATTGGCCATTTCGGAAACCATTCGCGCAATCATCGTGTTGGTGCCATTGATCCTCATCATTCTCATCATCTCCACCACAAGTTGGATTGAGCCGTTTTTGTATCTTATAACGGTCGGCGTCGCGATCATCATCAACCTCGGCACAAATATCTTCCAGGGTGAAATATCTTTCGTGACACTTGCCGTCGCGCCAATCCTACAATTGGCGATCTCCATAGACTATGCGATTTTTCTGTCACACCGCTTCAACGCAATCAGGGAAACCACCGACGACATTGTGTCCGCGATGCGTGAGGCGATGAAAAAATCCTTTCCGGCAATCACGGCTAGCGCGGCCGCGACTTTGTTCGGTTTCGTGGGTTTGCTGTTCATGAAGTTCAAAATCGGACCCGATATGGGGATCAGTCTCGTCAAAGGCATCCTCGTCAGCTTTATCTGCGTCATGACATTGATGCCCGCACTGACACTCATCCTGCATAAAGCGATCGACAAAACGAAACACAAAAGGATTCTGTCAAGTTTCAGGAATATCGGAACCGGCGCCATGAAAGTGCGCATCCCCGTTTTTTTGCTCGTGCTTGCCGTAATAGTGCCTTGCTTTCTGGCTCAGTCAAACAATCATTTCACTTACGGTACGGGCAGTGTCGCAACTTCGGAAAATGACGCAGGACAGATTGAAGCCGTGTTTGGAAAGACCAACACGCTCGTTCTCTTGGTTCCCCGCGGCGACACGGCAAAAGAGGTGTTGCTTTGCGAGGAACTGGAAAAGCAGGAGCATGTAAAAAGCGTCGTTTCCTACGTTACGTCAGTCGGAGCGGAAATCCCGTCCGGATACCTTGATGAGGAGATCGTATCCAATTTCTACTCGGAGAATTACACGCGCATTCTCGCCTACACCGATACCGAGTATGAAGGTGAGGTATCTTTTGACGCAGTTGCAACAATCCGCGGTCTCGCGCAATCTTACTATGGGGATGAAACGCTGATGCTTGGATACAGTCCCAATCTTTACGACATGAAAGAGTTTATCGAGACGGACGATAAAGTGGTGGAACTCGTTTCGATTCTCACAATTTTTGGCGTCCTTCTCATTACGTTCCGCTCGTGGCTGCTGCCGATTCTCATCATTTTGGCCATCAAGGCTTCGATTTGGATCAACATGGCCGTACCGTATTTTCAGGACAACTCTTTGGCTTACATCGGATACATCGTGATGGGCACCGTACAGCTTGCGGCAACGGTGGATTACGCGATCCTGCTGACGGACTACTATCTTGCGAATCGCAAAGCGCTCCCCAAGATTCCCGCCATGAAGAAGACACTCGGAGAGATGGTGCAAGCCATTCTCGTTTCCGGACTCATTCTTTCCATATCGGGCTTCTGTCTGGTCTTTATGTCAAGCGACGTCCTTGTTTCGCAACTCGGCATGTTGCTCGGGCGCGGCGTGCTTATCTCTCTGGCGCTCATCATTGTGTTCCTGCCGATGCTTCTGATCGTATGCGACGGACTCATTCGGCGCACAAACAAAAAATATGATTTTCATGCGGAACCAAAATTGGCGGGGAAGACTCAGGTTTGAAAATCAAGGCGGCAAAAATAAGAAAGTTATGGTATGGCGGAAACATTTTCATCAAGAATTTGTTTCCGCAAGCGACGGCTCGTTCGCCGCAGTTGGGCGCATAGCGTTACATCCTGTGCGCCGGCGGAAACGAGGCAAGAAATGAGGCGGAAAATGAAAAGGAAAACTGTATTTACCCGAATCGCATCTTTTGTATTGACCATCGCCCTGCTTACAGTCATGGGCGTCGGCGGCATATCCGCGTGGGCTGCGGAAACAGACAATGCGGAGCGGGCGTCCGGCGTTGAAAAGGCTGTTGTCTATCCTGCTTCGGAAGCGGGCATACCCGCGGGTCAGGCAGTATGCACAAAGAGTGAAGACGTCTACGCCAAGCTCTCGCAGGATGGCACAGTGAAAGACATATACATCGTGAATGCTTTCACCGTGTCCGAGAGCGGCGCCGTCAAGGATTACGGCGTCTACGATGAAGTGAGGAATTTGACCGATCTCGGTGAAATCAACATGGAAGTGGATACGGTTACGTTCAAAACGGACAAAGAGAACTTCTACTATGACGGGGTTCCCGCAGATGCGCAGTTGCCTTGGAACATCAAAATCTCTTACACGCTGAACGGTCGGAATGTGAAGCCGGACACGCTCGCGGGATCAAACGGAAACATAGGCATTCATATCACGACGGGACAAAACAAGGCGGTAAATCCTGTTTTTTACGACAATTATTTGTTGCAGATTTCGATTGCGCTGGATGCGGACAAATGCAAAAGCATCAAGGCCGACGGGGCTTCCGTCGCGAACGCCGGCTCTTCGAAGATCGTCACGTTCACGGTCATGCCCGGCAAGGACGCCGATATCACGGTGACCGCCGCGGTGCGGGATTTTGAGATGTCCGGCATAGACATTGCCGCAATGCCGTTTTCGACCGCAATCGAGATACCTGACACCGACGACATGCTGGACGGCATGACCACGCTTGCCGATGCGATTGCCGCATTGAACGACGGTGTGGGCAATTTGAAAACAGGCGTGAATGATCTGAATGTCGGCGTGGGCGGTTTGGTTGACGGATCGTCCGATTATGCAAAAGGTCTGTCCGCCTTGGACAAAAATTCCGGTCTGCTTGCCGCAGGGTCTTCGGAAATCAAATCAGCCCTCGCCACCATCGCGGCGTCCCTGAACAACGCCGACGGAGACGGCGGCACGGATATGAGCGGTTTGGCTCAGTTGCCGGCCGGGTTGCGCGGGATGGCGGACGGATTGGACCAGGTGACAGACGGGCTTACGCAACTGAGGGACGGATACGTGTACATGTTTACGACATTGGACGGAGCCATCATGAATATTCATGCTGCGAACGATGACGACTTTGCGAAGCTAGGCGCGGCAGTAGGGAATCTGACTGATCTCACCGAGAAGAACGCTGCCAACGAGGCGTTGGACAGGGTGCTGACGTCGTACGCAGCCGCGCAGACAGCCAAAGGCACCTACGAAAGCATTCGAGGCGGCATGAGCGCCGTCGGAGGCAGCCTGACAGCAATCGTGGATGGGGATCAGGATCATCCCGAAGCCAACCCGGGCTTGCGCGGGATGATTGCCGCGTTGCGCGCATTGGCGGATACCATTGAGAGCGCTTTGGGCGAATCGGACATGATGGCGCAGATCCGGGAGCTTGCCCTGGGACTTGCCACATTGTCCGCGCAATACGACACATTTCATGCCGGTCTTGCCGGGTATACCGAAGGCGTGGCGCAGCTTGCATCCGGATACGACGCATTGCACGGCGGTTTGGTAAAATTGAACGAGGGAACCGGAAACTTGGCCGAAGGCGTCCGGGATCTTCACGAAGGCACCGGCAAACTTGAAGATGAAACGTCGGATTTGCCCGATACGATCCAAGTGGAAATCGACAAGCTCATGGAAGATTATGATGTGGGGGAGTATGTGCCTGTATCCTACATTTCCAACCAAAATACGAATGTCGCCGCCGTCCAGTTTGTAATTGTGACGGAGCCAATAAAGATGCCTGCCGCTCCCGACAATGCGGAAAACGAATCTGCCCCGCAAAGTTTTTGGGGCAGATTGGCGGCTTTGTTTGAGAAATGACAAAAGGCGGACAGCGCATCGCGATTTGTGCAAGTCGCTCTCCGAAAGAAGAATCCCGAAACGCACCCCGGGTTACGGTTCAGCGATCGTTTCCTGAACTGTAACCCGCCGGGGAGCGTCCCCCGCTTTGCGAAGATGGCAACCGGTTATTTGATCTGCAAATACACCAAGGTCTGGTTGACCAACTGCCACGCGACCTCTCCGAACGTGAAAGGCCCGTAAAATGTACCTAAGTCCTCGTTTTCCAAGGCTCCGTACATGAAATTCAGGATGCAATTGCATGTGAAAACCGATTCCGTATCCGACAGATCGCCGATCTTGGCGCGAAACGCTTCGGCGTAATCATCTATCCTTTTGGCGAAACGGTATTGCACATTTCCGGACAGGGGCGCGTAAAAATAAACTTTCCCGTCCGCGATTTCCTTGATGGAAATATTGATGTTCGCCCCCGAATAATCGCCTACGAGCGGCAGTTTCGTATCCAAACCGGTTTCCGCGATATAATCGGCAAAGACGGTTTCTTTGCCGTCTATCAGGCAGACGTCCACAACAAACCCGTCACGCGGAAACAGAATGGACGGTCCGTCAAGATCCGGTTCAAAGATGTTGATCATATTCAGTTCTGCGGATTGTCCCGCCGGCAAGGACATATGCAGGGCGACCGCTTTGTCAGCGTAGACTTCGCCTTCGGCGCCGTTGGCGCTGACGGACTGCCGATCCGCCTTGTCCAATCGATCGGCGGCAATCCAACCGATGACCGGATTCAGGAAGATATCGTCAAAATACGCAGCCTTTTCCGCATACAGAGAATGAATCTCGCTGTCAAACGGCAGGATCAAAATGGTGTATCCGTTCGCAAACGCGTTCTTTCCCACACGGGAAATCCCGTCAACACCGTAAGTTTCGATCCTGTAAGATTCTCCCGGGATTTCGATCAGGGACAGCAGTTGATCGGTCGCTTTGCCGCCGCCTTTGTCCATGAAGAACTCCGTGGAACCGCCCAGCCAATTGCCTTTCGGCAATCGGCGGAGCAAAGATGTCGCGCCCGATATGTGAAACAACTTCCCCGTGCCGATGTATTCCGTCGCTTGGTCAACTGTTACAAGCATTGCGCACCCCCTGCGTGATGGATTCTCTGCCGTTCCCGGGCGGCGCGCAGTCGCTGTGCCGCCGGATTTTTGAACGGTAACGTCATAAGCTTACGATCCAGTCATAGTCCTCTTTCATGATTTTCTCGTATTTCTCAAGAAGCGAATTCAAATCGACAGTGCATTTCGCAACGGTTTCGGCGCCGGGGTTGCGTTTGTGGACTGTCTTGAAGCGTGTTAACGCGAGATTTAAAGCGAGCTGATGCAATTGGATCGGACCTTCATACTCCAACAATTTTTTCACTTGCTCATCCGTCAATTTCATAATTGCTCCCTCGCGCAAGAATTGAATGAACCGCCGATATATAGATTGTAACCCCCCGTGCCGATACAGTCAACCTTTAAAGTGCGCATCCCTGCTGCGGTGTGCGCCGGAGGTTCCGTGCGGCTGCGGCGGACGCCCGCCAATCCCCGTGCAACAACGATCCGGCGGATGCGGATTGCTCACATCGAAAACCGTCATTCCTGCGCGTTTGCGCGCGTTGGGAATCGTCGGACTGCCGTCAATCCTGATATTTCTCCGCCTGCACGGCGGCGATGGCGCCGTCCGCAACGGCGGTCACGACTTGCCGCAAGGACTTCCTGCGCGCGTCTCCGGCGGCAAAGCCGACGACATGAAGGCCGCGCGGGTGGAAGACTTCCGCGACACGGCGGAA
>JAISML010000268.1 GCA_031276775.1 Eubacteriales Family XIII. Incertae Sedis bacterium
AAATCGGCGACCTTGCCGATCTCCACCGAGCCGCGCACGCGTTCTTTTTGCTCTTGGTAAGCGCCGCCCATCGTGAAGATGCGGATGCCCTGTTCGAGGCTTATGGCGAGCTCCGGGCAATGCTCTTCGCCCGTTACGTCGGATTTGCGCGTCACTGCGGTTTCGAGGGCTTTCAGCCAGACGGGCGGTACGCAGGGGCAGTCGGATCCGCCGGCGACATTGATGCCCGCGCCGATCAGCTCTTTCAGTCCGTAGGTGCGCGAGGCGCGTTTGCCGATGAATTCCGCGTTGACGTCGTAGATGAACGCCCCGATGGCGGGTTGCAGCGACAGACCCACGTCGTAGCGCGCGGCTTTCCGCGCCCAACGGTTGGTGATGCAGTCGCCGTGAATGATGTAATGGCGCGGCGTCTTGCCGGGGTACGCGTTCATGGCCGCGATAAAAGCGTCCAAGCTGCGATCTATGGTCTGGTCGCCGACCGCGTGTATGCCGACCTGATAACCGTTGGAATGCGCCAAGAGGACGATCTTGTTCAGTTCCTCCGCCATCTCTTCGTCGGATACGCCCGGCACGCAGGCGCGTCCGTGCCAGCCCGCTTTGTTCTCGTAATCGTCCCAGAGCCAAGCCGTATGCGCGTTTGGAAGCCCGTCGCCGAAGATCTTCAGCATGGTCACGTCAAACCAATTGCTGTCCGTGATTTCGGGTTTTTTGAAAGCTTCCAGACCCCGGGCCACGTCTTCGTATCTGGATGTGCCGTATTCGCCCATCAGAAGTCCGACGTTGACGCGGCAGGTGAGTTCGCCCGCGTCCTGCATCGCCTTGTAGGTGTAGATCGGAGCTTCGCCGAGACAACCGCCGAAGAAGTGATTGCCGCCCGGTCCCAGGGACGATTCGTTGTAACTGGTCGAACCGTTCTCGTTCATCTTGCGCTGCGCGTATCGGATGGCGGTCTTGCGTTCCTCCTCGGTGAGTTGCGGCAGATGGCGCATGATGAAATTTTGCGCCTCAAACTCTTTGAAAACGCCTGTGGGTTCGCCGTTTTCATCGCGTTCTATCTCGCCCGCCGAAGGATTCGGCGTATCCTTTGTCACACCGCAGATGGCAAGCGCTTTGCTGTTTACGACGAGAAAGTGCAGACTGAAATCCAAAAATAAGACGGGATGATCCGGGGAGATGTCGTCAAGGTCTTTTTTCCTTGGCAGAAAATTGGGATCGTTGCGGCATTCTTCCATGTAGCCCGGTTGCCATCCGACCCCTTTGATCCATGTTCCGGGCGGTTTTTCGCGCACGGCTTTCGCCAGGAGTTCGCGCATATCCTTGATGCAGGTCACCGCCGGATAGCGGAGATCCAAGGAGATCGGCGGATTTGAAACGCCATACTGCACACAGTGCGTGTGCGCGTCATGCGCGCCCGGAAGAACCATTTTTCCTTTCAGATCGATCACTTCCGTTTTCGGTCCGACGTATTGCCGAATGTCGGCATCGTAGCCCGTGTCAATGATCCATCCATCCTTTACCGCGACCGCTTTCCTGAAACTGAAGTCCTTGTCCACCGTCACAATCTTGCCGTTCATCAATACCAAGTCAGCAACAGCCATTTTGATCACCTCCTCTTTGTATTACCCACTGCCACAACGAACATAACGAATAACGAATAAGAGAATTGCGAACAGATAAACGCCGAACCGCGACTGCACGGACTCATGTGCCGCATGCCGATGATATCCAAGGATATGTCTTTCCCACACAGGAAAGTCAAGTGAATGACCGGAGAAATTATCGGAATATTTTGATAGTTTCATCTTCGGTTCGGGCTTTCCCCCGTTTTGTTTGCGGATCGGATGAAACAATCCGCCCAAACTTTCCCCCGCGGGAATGTTTGGGCGCGGTCGCCATCGATCCCGGATCAGGCTTTTTTGACGGGGAACGAGACGCGGGTGTAATAATTGTTTGTGTTGAAGCCGTATGCAAATTCGAGCAGGTATTCCTCGTGCGACGGACCGTCGATGATGTATCCGTTGCGTTCGATCTCTTTCACGAGGGTGACGTATCCGTCCAGCAGATCCGCGTACCAGCCGGAAAAGACCTTGCTCGCCCTGACGAAGGGTTCCTTGACTTTAATCGAAGGTGATTGTCTGTCCTGTTCCGCGATTTGGATGTACACTTCCAAATCCCCTTCGTCGAAAAAAAATTGGTTGAAATAGTTGTCGTGAAAGATCGCGCAAAGCGGGCTGAGCGCGGTCAGCCCGAGTTCGTCCTTGATTCTGTGCAGTTCGAGATATCTGTCCCAAAAGAGTTGATTGGCGTTGAAATTGCTCCTGTACCGCGTGAAGAGAACCGTCATTTCGGGCGATTCGTCGATGACAAGATCGTTGTTGGCATTGTAATTTTCGATGATGGATATGGAACGATCGATGATGGAAAGCGTATTGCGGACGTAGGTCGCCTTGTCTTCGAGGGAGCGGATTTCCTCTTCTATTTTTTCGATTTTTTCGCAGAGATTGTTGCGGCTGTCGTGGATGTCGTCGATGTCCATGAGCCGTTTCAATTCGCTCATGTGAAATCCGTTGCGGCGCATCTCGCACAGGGTGAGGGCGTCGATGACCTGTTTTTCGGTATAATAACGGTAGTTGTTGTCGCTGTCGCGTCCCTGCGGCGTCAGCACACCCTTTTCGTCGTAAAGGCGCAACGTCTTTGTACTGATGTTGGATATCTCCGACAGCTCGCCGATCGTATATCTGGTTTTCCTTTTCACCGCATACCCCTTGCGTTATCCGTGCGCGTATCGTTATAAGGAACCTCTATACCCAAATGCGGTATCCACTGTTCGCCATGCCATCCGAAAAATTCCCGCTATATATATAATGCACCCATCTTCTGAAATGTCAATACAAATTATCGCACGCGGCACATGAGGCAACCGCCGTGATCGACGATCACGCGCCTGTATCCGCGCAGTTCCGCGTCGAGCGTTTCGTCGCCGGTATCGACGTAAAGCGTCTGATCGTCGAGGGAAAATATCTTGGAGGCCGCCGCCGCGATCCATATGTTTTCCGTGCCCACCGCGCGTATCACCCCGGGAGAAAGCTGTTGGTTGCCGCGCCCGAAGATATGCCCCTGGCCTCCTATGGCCGTGACGATCAGGCGCGCAGGGCGCCGCTTTACGATCTCGAGCAGTTGCGGGGCGGTTCCGTCCGCAAGGATCACCCTGCCGTCTTGCACGACGTCCACGCCGATGAGTGTGCCGCGGCAGCCGAGATGCTCCATGATGCTGTATACGGTGCTGCCCGCGCCGAACACATAACAGATGTCGGGGTTGCTTTCCGACCGTATGCGATCTTCTATTTCGCAGCAGAGACCGAACAAGTCGTCCGGATTGTTGTGGCTCGCGGCTTTCGGATTTTGCATGTTGCCGCGCAGCGCGGGGACGGGCATGAAGCCGTACAGTCTCGCTTTCAGTCTGCCCTGCCGGTACGCGTCCTCGTCCAAGTCCATGACTTCGGCTTGGTGGGTCGCAAAGGGCGACGACAGACAGCGCCGGATCGTTTCGCCCGCGATGGCGGGGCTGATGGCGTACACGCCCGAATGAATTTTGACGCCGGCGGGAATCCCCAGGACCGGAACGGTTCCCCGCGTACCCGCGCAGACGTCGCGGGCGGTGCCGTCGCCGCCCGCAAAGCACAGGAGATCGACGGGAATGCGCGCGAGCGCCCGCGCCAAATGTTCCGTGTCCGCGCCGGTGGTGTGCGCGCCGAAATCGGCAAGCGTTTCCACCGTGAAGCCGAGCGCCGCCGCCGCGTCCCCGCCCATGCGACCCGCCGCCGTGCAGACGGTTACGGGAATCGCGGAGGAGCGCATATGCGCCAACGCGATCTTCGCTTTTGTTTCGGCCTGTCCGACGGCGCCGCGTTCCCGCGCGAGTTTTTGTATCTCCTCGCCGTCACTGCCTTTGAGCCCCACGGCGCCGCCGATCCCGGCGATGGGATTGATGATCAGCCCGAGTTTTTTCATCTGCGCCTGTTCGAACCTTTCAAGCGTTCAACGTGAGGAGGGCCGGTTTTTCAATTTCCTGTACTGCCTCCATGAGCAGACGACCTTTCCCGGATCGTCTTCGTAATAGTTGACAATGCCGTGACAGGGCGCGTTGTGGGGCGCGGTCCGGATGATCTCGGGGTTCTCGTAACACTCCTGCGCGATTTTTTCCATGATGGCGACAAACTCGTCGATGTCTTCTTTGCTGTAGGAATCGGTCGGCTCAAGCGTCACCGGCTCCGGCACGATATGCGGGTGGTGGGATTCCCAGTAATGTTCGAGGCTGTAGTCCACCATGCGTTTCAGCACATCCTCCGTGCCGAATCCCGTATCTTTTTTCAGTTGTTCCCAGCTGTAGCGGCATTGC
>JAISML010000269.1 GCA_031276775.1 Eubacteriales Family XIII. Incertae Sedis bacterium
TTATCAAATAAACACCCATATGCAAGCTGTTTTTGATGCTTTTTATCGTTGAAATATCATTTCTCGTCACAATTTACGAAAATCAGCCTGAGGGGTTGCGCTAAGGTTTTCAACTAACCACTTGTTTCCTCTTGTTTCCTCTTTCGCTTTCCATCTATAATATATATATATATTGCCCGCAGGGCGAAAGGAGGATCGGAGTGGACGAACCAGGCAGGAACAGTACGCACACGGGCGTGAACATCCCCGCGCCGCACACCGCATACGGCGGCGCGCGTACAGGCGCAAATATGTCCGCGCCGCGCGGCATGCGCGCAGATGCGTACGCGTACAACAGAACAGGTCTCGATCCCGGACAACTGCACAAAAGAACCGTTCGGCAGGAGAATATGCTCATCTTCATCCTGCTGATCGGATTTTACTCCATCTCGGGCGCCGTCAGTGCGATCCCAAGCTTTGTCGCTCTTTTTCACGAAATAACGATCGATACGCCCTATATCATAGTCGATCCCGATGCGCTTACGGTCAGGATCCGTGAGATGAGCCTCAAATGGGTGGGTCTGCTTTCGATCGTCGGCATGGCCGCAAGCATTCCGCTTTTCTTCGTGCTGCGCCAAAAACGTTTGCTTACCACCGATCTCACCGAGAAACGGTCCCCCATGAAAGCGGGCGCGTTCGTTCAAATCTTTGTCATCGCCATGGGCGCACAGTTCGTTTTCATCGCGATCAGCGCCGCCATTGAGGCTTTGCTGAACCTGCTCGATCTCTCCGCGTTCCCAACATACATGGAGAGCACGAGCGTGCTGCATACCCCGGTCGGACTGCTCTACGCGACCCTCCTCGGCCCCATCATGGAGGAAATCATCTTCCGGGGCGCCATCATGAAACACTTGGAACGTTTCGGCGCCAATTACGCCATCGTAATGTCCTCAGTCTTCTTCGGTCTTTATCACATCTTCCTCTACCAATCGGCATTCGCGTTTTTGGTGGGCGTCCTGCTGGGCTACACCGCCCACAGATACGCCATCCGATGGTCGATGCTCCTGCACATCCTCATCAACAGCGTGGCGCTGGGTCTGGACATCTTGGCCGGCGAATCCGTCACAGGCTGGATCATGTTCGCGATCTTCCCCGTCTCCGTTTTTCTTCTTTGGAAAAACAGGGACGCATTCAAAGCACAGCTGAGATTTGGGAAACCCGCCATGCCAAAGACATTCCGCCATGCCTTTTCCGGCATATCCGTAATCACGATGTTCGGGCTGTTCCTCTTGATGAACGTCTTCCTGATGACCTCCGGCATGTACGGATTGCAAGGATAGGCATTGCCGTTCAAGGATTGATCCGGGGCGCCGTTTCATCCCCGCTTCGGGCGAGATGCGCCCGAAGCGCCTGCGCAACCGCGCGCGCGTCGCCTATCGCCTTATAGTCGGAAACCTCAAAAATTTCAGCGTCCGGATCCTGATTGACGCTGATGATCGTCCCCGCGTCCTTGATGCCGCACACATGGTGCGCGGCGCCGGATACGCCAAAACCGATGTAGACTTTCGGGCGAACGGTTCTCCCGCTCGTCCCGATCATACCCGATTCATCCTCGATCCATCCGGCGTCCAAAGCGGGTCTCGTTCCGCCGATCGCACCCGACAGTTGTTCCGCGACCTCTTCCAGTATCCTGAAGTTTTCCCGCGTGGCGACCCCATAGCCTCCGCATATCACGACATCCGCCGCCGTGATGGGCATTTTTTTCGTCGCCCTCTTTTCAAAACCGACGATTTCAACGCTCGGATTCAAAGCGTCCAAGGGCGCGGCGCTTACTTCCGTCTCCCGGCATTCTTCCGCATCCAAATCCGCCGCCATAAACGTGCCGGACTTGACTGAAGCGATCCTCGGCCGCGTCGTCGGCGTGAATATCTCGCCGACGACCTTGCCGCCGAACGCCGGCACCATCTGCGTCAACTCCCCGTCCCCGCTCAAAACCAGATCCGCGCAGTGCGCGGTCACGCCTGTCTTCAGTCTGACGCCCAGCGCCGCCGACATCTCCTCTCCCGCGCGCGTCGCCGTGATGAGCAGAACATCCGGATCCGCCTCTCTCACGATCATTTCCAAGGCCGTCAGATGGTATTCCGGATGATAGAGATCGAGCAACGGGCTGTTCATCACATACAGCTCGTGGATGCCGGACTGCCTGAGTTCCTCCGCGATCACCGCATTGCGCGGTCCGGCGTAAGCGGCGGCGAAGACGGCGCCCCGACCTTGGAAGATCTCTTTTGCTTTCGACAGCAGTTCCCGGTATCCGGGCAACAATACCCCGTCAAACACCTCCGCGTAGATCAATATTTTTTTGATAGCCACAATCCAACGCCTTTCTTTCAGGAAGCCCTGACGCATGCCTTGGCCGCCTTAACAGTTCACGCCCGACTTTTTCGCGATATCGACGATCCGCCTTGCGATTTCTTCGGGTTCCCCGGATATTTCGCGGCCGGCTCTGCGCAGATCCAATTGAATCAATTCGCCCGCCCGCGTCGGAGACCCCTTCAGCCCGACCCGGCATTCGTCAACGCCCAAGGTCTCGGCGGTCAAGATCCCGATCGTTTTTTTGCCCGCCCCGATCACGTTCATCGCGGAAATCAGCCGAGGCCGGTACGCGTTTTTTTCGACCGACAGCAAGACCGGCAATTTGATCCGGTATCCGATCCTGCCTTGCTCGATCTTTTTCCTGACCGTCGCATATCCGTCCCGCACCTCGATGTCCGAAACGCCTGTGGCATGCGGGTATGACAGCCACTCCGCCAATTGTGTCGGCACGTTTGCGGTCGCGCCGTCGGCGCTCTCCGTCCCCGTAAGAATCAAGTCGAACCGTACGCCAAGCGCTTCAATCGCTTTCATCAGCGTATAGGATGTGGAAAAGGTATCCGCGCCCGCAAAGAGGGCGTCGCAGGCGATGTACGCTTCATCGGCGCCCATCGCCAAGGCCTCCCTGATTCTGTCCTGGCTGAAAAGCGGCGCCATGCTCAGAATGACGACTTTTCCGCCATGCGTTTCTTTCAGCTGCAACGCCGCCTCGACAGCCGTCCGATCGCACGGATTTAGGATCGTCGGAATCCCCTCGCGGATCAGACGCTTGGTCTTTGTGTCGATCTTCAGCAAATGGTACTTTTCCGGATCCGGAACCGGCTTCACGCACACAATGATATTCATGGATCCGCCTCTACGCAAAGGTTTTCAGCGTATCCCCGGCGATGATCAGGCGCTGGATTTCACTGGTTCCGCCGGACGAGATCGACGTAAGCGCATCGCGCAGAAACCGGCCCGCCGGATATTCGTCAATGACGCCGTAAGCGCCCATCAGTTCGATGGTGCGCTTTGCCGCCCTCGACGCGGCTTCCGTGCCAAAATGTTTGGCCATGCTGAATTCCGCAACGGCGGATTTCCCTTCGTCTTTTGTTTTGGCCGCTCTGTAGAGGAGCAACTTTCCGGCTTCGTAATCGAGCCGGTTCTCCGCAATGTGGAATTGAATCGGCTGAAGCTTCGCGATCGGCTTTCCGTAAACGATGCGCTCATTCGCGAATTTGACGCTTTCCTCCACACAGCCGCGCAGGATCCCCACGCAGATTGCCGCCATACTCGCGCGTCCGACTTCACCGATCGTCTTTGCCGCAATGCCGTAGCCCTTTCCGACCGCTCCGATGACGCTTTCTTTCGGAATCCTGACATTGTTCAAAACCAACTCCCCGGTTACGGAACCGCGCAAACCCATTTTGTGTTCTTTTCGTCCCGGTCCGAAACCCTCGGTTCCCTTTTCGATCAGATAGATCGTAAGGAGATTGCGTCCCTTTTCATCTTCGCCGGATTTGGCCGTTACCATGGCGAGATCCGCGAGATGCGAATTTGTGATGAAGCATTTCCGCCCGTTCAAAACCCAATGATCCTCTTCCAACACCGCCGTCGTGTTGGCGCCAAGCAGATCCGATCCGCCCGTCGGCTCCGTCGTCGCAAGACCCGAGATCTTTTCGCCCGCGCAGAGCAGGGGGAGATACCGCTTCTTCTGATCTTCCGTTCCGTTTTCAAGCAGAGCCGCCATGCCAAGCTGATGCGTGAATACGAACATCGCAAGCCCGGCCGAATGACGCGCAATTTCTTCCAGCGCGATCAACCGTTCGACGTGTCCCAGCCCAACGCCGCCGTACGTCTCCGGAACAAAGACTCCGAGGATGCCGAGCTCGCCCATCATCGGAAACAGCTCGACGGGACACGTGTCCGACGCATCCCACTCCGCCGCTTTCGGAGCGACCTCCTGCGCCACGAAATCGGCAAACGCCTTTCGCAGCATGACTTGATCTTCCGTGAAATTAAAATCCATAGGTACCTCCTTTTGCAACTCAGCTTCTATCAAAAAATATGTTTTTGTGCGTGATGGATATCGGTATCCCAATCACCATCGATCCCTCCGCCATCTTGGATTTTCTTGCGGGCGGTCCAATCCTGTGAATGATGCGGTTGTCCACATTGAACATGCTTGCGGTTTTGACCGCCGAACCAAGCGCAATACCCAAATCCATCAACCGCCACGCGCAGATCGGTCCCGGAAACATCGGTCCCTCCACGCTCTGCAAATCGGCGCACCGTTCTTCGCCGCAGGCGCCGCAGTTCAGCCCGGGCGCGGGCGTTCCGGGCTTGATGAAGAACAGCAGCACGGCATCGGCGTCCATAATGTTTTTCCCGTCACGGTTGTACTTTTCTTCGCTCCCGATGGCTTTGCCGTACGCGTACATGGCGTCGGCCAACCGCCGGATATCCGCTCCGCGGACGATCTGCACGCCGATGCTGTCCGTCCCCTTGGTTTTGGGAGCGGTGACGGCGGAAACCGCCATGTACTCCACAATGCGGGACGCAATTGCGTCCAACTCCATTTTTGTATCCGCATTCATTTTACCTTTTTGTTACCTCCTTGTCTAAAGATTTTTCAGTATCCGCATGATCGTATCCGCATCGTCCGCCCGCATGATTGCCTGCAATGCGATCCTGTTGTTCAGCAGACGGAAAATACAGGGGAATCCGTTCTTCACATCTCCGTTCAACGCCAAAAGCAGGACAAGGGACACGCGCATCCCGTCGATCCAATCGACGGGCGTTTTGAGCCGCATCACACATACAACCGGCGTTACAATGTCGTCCGACCTTCCGTGTGGGATGGCCACGCCTCTTTCGATGGCCGTCACGACGATGTCTTCGTGTTCCAACACGCCTTGCAGATAATGCTTCGTCACATATCCTTTCCGATGAAGCAATTGGCACATCATCCGCAACGCGTCATGCTTCGTGATGGCGTCATCCCGGACAATGACGAGATCCCGGCGAAAGACGGAGGTTTGATCCGCGCCGCCGGCGAAAGAAGCCGCGCGCCGCCTTTTTCGATATTCCGCGTCAAGTATCCGACGCAGCGCTTCGGACTTGTCACGCGTCAGGATGTCCGTCAACGAAAGGAACGGTATATTGGGACAGGCCGGATCGATCGTACCCACAATCAATAAGATATCCTTGCTTTCCCCGAGCGCGTTGATCCGATCGATCACATCTTCTTCCGCAATCAGCCCCAATGTGACGATTTCGATCGCGGGATCGAAAGTTTCAACCTCGGGAGCGACGATCTTTCCGACAGAGTCGGCGCGGCCCGCACCCGTCAGGCAAAGGCAGATGATCGCAGGCGTCTTTTCACCCCCCGCAGACGCGCGGGCAACGCCCGGCGCCCGATCCCGCTCTGCGGAAAGAAAGGAAACTCCGCCGTTTTGGTTCAGCAAAATGCGCAGGTAGGTCGCGATGAAGCCCACTTCATCTTCCGGCAGTTCCGTTCCCATATGGGCATTCACGGCGCCCGCCATCTCCTTCGCCATGCCAAATTCGCCGGGACAGTCCTGCTTGATCCTGTCCAATTGCTTGTTGGTGATCCCCGGTTCACCGTTCTGCACGCGCTCCCAGAACGCGTTCAGGTGCATCGCGATACAGTAAAACACCGTATCGGCGTGGGGACTCGTCTCTATTTGACCTATCCTGAGCATTTCCTGAACCAAATCAAGGATCTCCGGCTTGACGATGGTCTTCAAATCCTGTTTGTGCGACTGTTGGGTGTCCTCTTGTATTTTTCGGATGATTTGATTGGTCTTCGCCTCCAACTTGCCATTCAGCATTTTGTCGATGATCTCACAGCTCAGACCCTTTTGAACCATCTGCTGATACTCGTCTTCCAGTTGCCGGTAAAAATTGCTGGAGAACACAAAGCCCTCCTGAACGTCTTCGTCGGCGTAATTTGGCACAAAAACGTGATCGTCGAGGATGTAACGTTCGATCTCCGCTATCTCCCACTGCGCGTTCTTCAAACTGTTGACGACCTGTATCGGCAGACTGGAGAACGCGACGGTGATAAAATCGTTCCCGTCGTTTTGCATGACATGCGACAAAAACGCCCGCGCGGCGGACACTTGTATGTAGGAAAGCAAATGCCCGATATTTCCGACGCACATGCAGACGAGCAACGCCATCATGACGGTGGGCTTCACGAGGATTTTTTTGTTGATGCGCACGGCTTCCTTTTGGAAAAAGGTTTTGATGATATCCGCCCTCTCGCCGATCGGACGCAGGGAAAGAGGCGGCAGTTCAATGAACATCGGCAGTCTTCTGCAAAATGAATTCAGCAGTTTGTCTTCGATGTTTTCGGATGTGGCGCAGATGATCATCAAATTGATGTCGTAACAAAACTCAAAATCGCCCAATTTCCTGTATTTGCTTTTGTCGATGATCTGATAGAGTATCTCCTGTCCTTCCGGCGGCAGTCTGTGTATTTCATCCAAGAATAAAATCCCGCCGTTGGCTCTTGCGACAAGACCGTCCCTGTCCGTCTCCGCACCCGTAAAAGCGCCTTTTTTGTAGCCGAACAGCTGCGCGAGCAAAAGTTGGGGCGTTTCGGCGTAATCCGCGCAGTTGAATACCACAAACGGAAATTCCGCCTCGGTAAGCCGCTTGTTTTTCAAAGCGTACTTGTGCATGCACTCGGCCATCTCGCTCTTTCCGACGCCCGTCGCCCCGACGATCAGCGTATGGAGACCGTGCGGGGGATACATCACCGCAGCTTTCGCCTGTTCGATTTTCCCGGACAAACTCCCGTCCCAACCCACCAAATTGGCAAAGATATCATCCTCGCCGCGCACGGCGTCCTGCCCCGCGAAAGCCGGAGGCGCAACTGGGGAAGTTCGCGTTGGTCCGCCGCCGCTTTCATCCCCGGGCGCATTCGCCGCGCCGCGAAGCTCATGGAATATTTTGGAAATTCCCGAGCGCGATATGCGAAACCCCCGACTGTTCAATTCCTTTGCGGCTTTTCTTTCGGAAATATGCGGAGCGTTCATGATCAGTTCCCCGATTTCTTCCCGCAGCAGCCGTTCAAGTCTCTCCCTGGAATCGGGAATGCCCAAAGCCTGTCTTTTTTGCGTGATTCTGCTCCGGCTGAAATTTAAGAGAACAGCCAGTTCCTTGTCGGTCAGAGGATTGCGCTTGTCTTCCTCTCTGATGAAACGCTCCAATCTGCTCATGGACATCCCCTATGCTGAGTAAGGAAACACGGATTAACGATCCAATCTCTTCATGGTCTTGCGGACCGCTTTTCCGGCATCGATTTCATTCTGCACGATCTCCCTCAGCCGGAACATCTTGAGTTTGATGCCGTGTTTTCTCATGGTCGCCCGCAAAAGCGGCAGATAATCGTCTTTCTTCCGAAAAGTGCGCACGTAAGCTTTCGCCCATTCGTACGCGCCCGGATCCTTGGGCAGATCCGGGTTCGCTTCCCGAAAAGAGATTTCAAACTGTGCCGCCATCTTTGAAGCAAGCCTGTCTTCCACCATACGGTTGACGGTAGCCTGCGCAAGATACACTTTCTGCCCGGCAAGATCCTTTTTCAACCGTTCCAGTTGATCGGCGGATATGACCTCTTTGCGCGGCCATTTCGATTTCGTGCCGGCGCACGAATCCAAAAGCGTGTCGATTGCGTCCTCCGCCTTTTTCATGTTCCGATGTTTGACGAACGTGTAACCGAACATGAACAAAACAATGAGTGACAATATGACGATGGAATACACGGAGGAATTATCGAGAAAAATGCCGACAAAGACAATCGGTTCCCCAAAAACCGCAAAGATAGCCACCACTGATTCCCACGCCATCCCGCACCTCCTCATACAATAATTCGGATGCGCCTGCAATATTTCCGTCGGATTGGCCGAATTTCGGCCGGAGATTCACGGCGGCCGGTTCGGCGCCAACCGAAACGGATTCCGCGAAGCGCAGACACATGACGGCAACATTGCACGCATTCAATGATGGAAGCACTGATTCACGCTTGCCTGCGGCAGCATACGAATCAGCGCTTCCTTATGGAAAGAGAGAAAGGCGTTCCCGCTTTCCCTCTTCCCGCGAACTGTGGACGGTTACCTTAAATCGAACAGCTTTTTGGCGTCTCCGTAGATGCCCCAGGCCTCCACGGCCACCCTGAGTTCTTCATTGGCGGGGTCCTGCGCCGCATCCGCCAAGGGGATGCCTTTCACTGTGGCGTCGATCGCCTGCCTGAACGCCTTGCCGCCCGCAACCGCGCCGGACGGATGCCCGATCACGCCGCCGCCGGCGGCAATGATGATGTCCTTGCCGAACTTGTTGTACAGCTCCGCGACATGTCCCTGCGTGGTTCCGCCGCCGGGCATGGGCATCATCGGCTTGATGTGCTTCCACGGAGTCAGCATGGCAAAGGAATCCTGCACAAAGGCATCCATGTTGAAGGGGAATTTTCCGTAAGGGCTTAGAATGATCGCCATATCCAGACCGGCGATGCGCGGGAATTTTGCGTTTGCGAGCGAAACGCTCATGCCGGAGTAGTCGGAGACGCACAGCGCGCCCTGCAGATCCGGATGGGACAGGATGGGTACATTGATGTCGGGATCGGAGGTCAACATCCGCGCCGCGTCCAAACCGACCGTCCAGGTGTTGATCATCAGACCGTTTGCGCCCGCCTCGATGGCGCGCAACGCATGATCCCGGAGCTTGTCCACCCTGTCGGTGATGTTGAACGTGTAGATC
>JAISML010000030.1 GCA_031276775.1 Eubacteriales Family XIII. Incertae Sedis bacterium
GTTTGTGCGCCCGACAATCCGGTAGTGTTCGGCTTCATAGTCATAATAATCATCATCCAACGTATTCAGGCCGATCATCCCCTCCACGGTGTTTTCAAGCTCCGCAAACAGACCGAAAGATGTGACGCCACTGATGACGGCATCGTATTCCCGGCCGATGTACCGGCTGATGTATTCCGTTTTCAGGCGTTTTTCCACTTCGCGTTCCAGCATTACGGCCCGCTGCTCGGTTGCGGACGCGCGCGCGGCGACTTCGGCGACCGCCGTTTTGAGCGAACGCAAACGCTTTGCCGGCAATTTTCCGCCAAGGCTTTCCTTGATGATCCGGTGGATCATCAGATCGGGATACCTTCTGATGGGCGAGGTGAAGTGACAGTAATACTTGAGCGCCAAACCGAAGTGTCCCAGACATTCGACGCCGTAAACGGCTTTCTGCATGGAGCGCAGACAGACTTTCGATATGATGCGTTCACAGGGGCTTCCTTCGACCGAACGCAACAGTTCACTTAACGCGAGAGGTTTGACCTTTGCGGGATTGCCTTTTGGTTTCAGACCGAATCCCGCGATAAACTTCATGAATTCACGCATCTTTTCGGCATCGGGCCGCTCGTGCACCCGATAGACGAAAGGAAGCCGCGCAAGGCAAAACGCTTTGGCCACGGTTTCATTGGCCAAGACCATGAATTCTTCGATCATGCGGTTGGCTGCGCGGCGTTCGCGGGTCGTTACGCCCGTCGGAAGACCGTCCGGATCCATGTGTATGATCGCTTCGTCCAGGTCGAAGTCGATGCTACCCCTCCGGCGGCGCGCGTTCTCCAGGATGCGCGCGAGTTCCCCCATCATTTTCAGCTCGGATGCGATGTGCCGGTAACGTTTCATTTGGAATGCGTCGTTGTTTTCGAGAAGGTCCGAAACGTCGTCATATACGAGTCGCGCCACAGAGCGAATGACACTTTCGTACAACGCGTGGCGAATGACGGCGCCGTTTTCATCCACCTCCATGTCGATGGACAGAGTGAGCCGGTCAACATTCTCGTTCAGACTGCATATGCCGTTGGAAAGGGCGGCGGGCAACATGGGGATGACCATGCCCGGCAGATAGATGCTCGTGCCGCGCTTCAGCGCTTCCTCATCCAGCGGAGCGTTTTCTTTGACGTAGTGGCTGACGTCCGCTATGTGGACTCCGAGGAGATAATGACCGTTATTCAGTTTGTCAATGGATACCGCATCGTCAAAGTCCTTCGAATCGGCGCCGTCGATGGTGAATATCGTATGTCCGCGCAAGTCCCGTCTCGGCGGTCTTTGGCCGGGGGTCTTCCCCGTGCGGTCGGGGCGGATATCGTCGTCCGTGACGTGTTTGCGCAAGGCTTCGGCTTCCGCCGAAACCTTGGACGGGAATCGCTCCGTGACGCCGAAACCGCGCGCCAACGCTTTGAGATCGCTGCCGGCTTCCCCGGCTTTGCCGATCACCTCGAGCACCAACCCTTCGGCGGCATTGTGACCGTCAGGATATTTGATGAGTTTGACGAGTACCTTGTCTCCGCGTTCCGCCTGCGCGAAATCGTTCCTGCTGATGAAAATGTTCTCGCCGATGTTCCGGTCGTCGGGTACGACGAACCCGAACCGGCGGTTGCGGGCAAAGGTTCCGACCACCTCCTCGGTGTTCCGTTCGACGACGCTTTTTACGCGCCCTTCGTACAGACCCGCCCGACGATCGGAGACGTAAACTGCGGCGTCCACGCGGTCTCCGTGCATTGCTCCGTTGATGTTGCGCACGGAGATGTACACATCGCCGCCGTTGCCGTCGTCCGGCGTGACGAAGCCGAAACCGCGCCGCGTTTTGCGGAGTATGCCCCGGACGGTGCGCTGTTCGATCCCTTCCCCGTCACGATTCGCCCGTCCCGCGCCCGCAGTCCGTCTGTTTTCCGCAGTCCGTCGTCCCGAACCGCGCCCGGCGCGCTTGCCGGGAGAAAGATTCTTTTTATGTGTTTTCATGACCATATTATATCACACCGGACCGCCGCTTGAATACGGAACGGGATCCGCGCAGCAAAGCGCGGGTTTCCGAGGGTAGTAGCTCTGCGGGCGATCGGGAATTTGCCTGAAGGAAAGTGATTGACAAATAAATGCTAAACCGGTAATATATTCAAATAATGGGTAATAATTCTCCAAAAAGAAGCGTCATTCGCTGCGCACAAAAGGAAGAAGAATATGCGATTCGGATCAAGGGAAACAAGGACGGAAAGAACGGCGACGGAAAGAACGGCGACGGCGGCAAATTCGGCTCAGAGGGACGCAAAAGAAGAAGTTCGAATCGAAAGGAACAAAAGGATGAAACTCGGACCGAAGGGCGAAGCGATCGCAGCTTCCTATTTGGAAGCGCGCGGCTACGAAATCATGTTCAGGAATTTCAGTTGCACCTTGGGTGAGATCGCCATCATTGCGCGCCGGAACGATACGATATGTTTTATCGACGTGAAGAGCAGGCAAGGAGCGCGGTACGGCCGCCCCGCCGAAGCTGTGACGGTGATGAAACAGAAGCGCATCAGGCAGACCGCGACCTACTTTCTGTTCAGCCGATGGGCGCGTCTGCCCGTTCATGGGGACACCTGTTTTCGGTTCGACGTGGTGGAAGTATTCTGCGCGGGTGCAAACGCAAGCGTGGAGCACATCGAAAGCGCTTTTTGACCTTGTCTGTTTTGCGGCAATGTGGGGCAATATGGGGAATAAATGCGGAAACCGGAATGTGGGAAACGGAAGTTGGAAAGGTTGGACGTCATGATATCCAAGGTGCTGACCGCCTCGATCTGCGGTCTCGATGTGGAACTTGTAAGCGTGGAAACGGATATTTCGCAGGGGCTTCCCGGGTTGGCCTTGGTCGGATTGCCCAACCCCACGGTCCGGGAGTCCAAAGAGCGTGTCCGATCCGCCATTTTAAATTCGGGTCTTCGCTTTCCGATGCGGAGAATCACGGTCAACCTGTCTCCTGCGGACACGAGGAAAGAAGGAAGTCATTTTGACCTGCCGCTCGCGGTGGGCATTGTGGCCGCAAGCGAAAAGTTGGACGCGCAACTGCTCTCGTTTTCCGCTTTTATCGGCGAATTGTCATTGGACGGCACCTTGCGCAAAACGGAGATGGTCGCCGCCCTCATGCTCGGCTTCAGCGCGCAGGGGATTGGGAAAGTGTTCCTGCCCGACGAAAATTTGCCCGATGCGCTCAACATTGACGGGTTGGAATGTTATCCCGCGCGTCGTTTGGAAGATGTGATCGCGCATCTCTCGGGCGAATGGCATATTGAACCGGTTCGGACGGAGGGGCAACGGCGCGCCGTCCCTCCATCCGCGTTTCGTGCGGATTGCGGGGATTTCAGCGAGGTGAAAGGGCAGGAACGGGCGAAGCGCGCCTTGCAGATATGCGCGGCGGGCGGACACGGTTTGGCCATGTGCGGGCCGCCGGGCGCGGGAAAGAGCATGCTCGCAACCCGGCTTCCGACGATTCTCCCCGCGCTGCAAAAGGATGAAATGCTTGAGGTGACGAAGTTGTACAGCATTGCGGGAGAAGCGTCGAGGGAATGCAAACCGGCGGAGGAACGTCCTTTCCGCGCTCCGCACCATTCCATCAGCGCCGCCGGCATGGTGGGCGGCGGAAGGAGACCGAAACCCGGAGAACTGACGCTTGCGCACAGGGGCGTGTTGTTTCTTGACGAATTGCCGGAGTTTGATCGCCGTACGCTCGATATGCTGCGCCAACCTTTGGAGGATGAATACATCGATCTTTCCAGGGTAGGGTACCGAAGCCGGTATCCCTGCAGTTTTATTTTGATCGTCGCCATGAATCCCTGCCCGTGCGGTTATCGTGGCGATCCTTCCCATGTCTGCACCTGCGGGGAACTGCAACGCCGGAGATATCTGTCGAAAGTTTCCGGTCCGTTGTTGGACAGAATCGACATCCATGTGCAGGTATCCGGGGTGGAATACGCGGTTCTGAGCGGGAACGGCGGCGCGTCTTCGGCGATCCTGAAAGAAGGTGTGATGAAAGCGGCGGAAATGCAGCTTCGCCGTCGCGAAGAAGAGGCGTGTTCCCTGTCATGCGGCGATGGGACGCGTGGCGCGTCCGAAAACCGCGGCAGCGATCTGTACCGGCGCAACGCGCGGCTCTCGCCGGATCGGATCGAACGGGAATGCCGCATAGACGCGGAAGCGGAACGTTTGCTTCGCAAAGCGTATGCCGTATACGGGTTCAGCGCGAGACAGGGGATGAAGATGCTGCGCGTCGCGCGCACCATCGCGGATTTGGAAGGCTCGGAACACATCGCCGCCGATCATATATCCGAAGCCATAAGCTACAGGCGGCCTGCGGAGATAGGGGTCGATCATGGACAATGAACGCACAGTGACCGTACTTGCGCCGATCGACGCGGCTTATCCGGCGCTGCTGCGGCTCATCCCCGATCCGCCGAAAGCGCTCTACTGCGACGGAAACCTCAATTTGCTGTCCCGCCCCGCCGTTGCCGTGGTGGGCGCGAGACGCGCGACCGAATACGGCAAATGGGCGGCGATGGCGATGGCAAAACGTTATGCGGAGTGCGGGCTCATCGTGGTCAGCGGTATGGCCGAAGGCGTGGATTCGTTTGCGCATGCGGGCGCGTTGTCGGGAGGAGGGGCTACGGTCGCGGTGATGGGGTGCGGTCCGGACATCTGCTATCCCCGTTCAAACCGGCGTCTGCGCGAACGCATATTGGAAAACGGACTTCTTCTCTCGGAGTACCCGCCGGGGACGCCCCCGGCGAGACACACTTTCCCCGCGCGAAACCGCATTATAAGCGGTCTGTGCGTCGCCACCGTCGTCGTGGAAGCGGGACTGTCCAGCGGTTCTCTCATTACGGCGGAAAGGGCGGCGGAA
>JAISML010000160.1 GCA_031276775.1 Eubacteriales Family XIII. Incertae Sedis bacterium
CAACGAAAGCGGCATCATGGTTGCGCCGCCTCTCATCATCACGGAGGAGGAACTGCGCGCCGCCGTCGACATCCTCGACAACGTATTGGACTCCGTCGACACCATGATCCGGGCATGAGACGACACGCGCGTCATGAAAACCGCTTTTGCATGAACGGATGTTTACTTTTTGTTCACCGCGTGGTATAGTTGTTTCAGCAAGACGAACCAAGAAGGAGGAAACCACCATGGACAAACTGAATCCGCGGGAGCAGAAGATTCTCAATTTCATGAAGAAGGAACTCGGCAAAAAGGGATATCCCCCGACGGTGCGTGAGATCTGCGCCGCACTCGCAATCAAATCGACATCCACCGTGCACAAAGACATCGAACGGTTGGAAAAGAAAGGCTGGCTGAAAAAAGATCCGGCCAAGCCGAGAGCCCTCATGCTCACGGAACGGAAGACGGACGCAAACGGAGAGAGCGGGAACGTTTCAACGGAACGGGTCGACGTTTTGGACGTTCCCATCGTCGGTAGAATTGCGGCGGGAATGCCGATTTTGGCCGATGAGAACATCGAGGAAAGTTTCCCCGTACCGGCAGCCTACGTGCAAGGCACAAATTTCATGCTTACCGTGCGCGGCGACAGCATGGTGAACGCCGGCATATTTGACGGCGACCTGATACTCGTCCGCCAACAGGAAACCGCGAACAACGGCGACATCGTTGTGGCGATGTTAAACGGATTTGAAAGCGAAGCGACGGTGAAGACGTTTTACAGGGAAGACGGTCACATCCGGCTGCAACCGGAGAATGACGCCATCAGTCCCATCATCGTGAACGACGTCACGATCCTCGGCTTGGTCAAAGGCGTGTTCCGCTATTTCCATTGACGTCGGAACGGGGCGGAGAGCTCACGCCCGCACAGATCTTCCTGTTGCGCGTTCAGCCGGCATGCCCGTCGTCTTTCCCGCGGTAAGCGATCAGGAAAAATATAACCGAAAACCCTGCGATAAGCGCGACCGGCGCGATCACCCACCCGATCCCCGAGGGCAAACCGGGAAAGACCTGGACAAGGGAACCGATCATGAAGCCGATGATCAGCATGAAAATGAATTGCGGACGTTTGCGCATAAGATTTTCGATCCCTTTCGCGGTTCCAAAGGTGCCGGCAAGGCCGCCGAGGACAAGGGGCGCGAGATAGGGAACGTCGAGATCCCCGATCGCCCGCAACGTGAGATCGTACATGCCGAACACGAGGAGCATGTAGCTGCCGCTGATTCCCGGCAAAATCAATGCGACGGCGATGACGATACCCGCAAAGAACAGGATGACAAAGGCGGCAAAGTCGAGCCGGTCGGGGGAAGGAATGAGTCCGGCCGGCAGAAATTCCAACCCCACGCCGACCGCCGCGCCAACCGCCGCGGCGCATACATTGACGAAACGCAAGCGTTCCCTGCGCACAGAGCTTGCGATGATCCTGTTTTCAAAAATGATGTCGGGGCGTTTCGAACCCACAGGTCGCATGGCGCGTCCGTAGAGCGGCCAAATGCCGGCGGCAATTGCGCCCATGAAGAAATACATCGATGGGATGGGGAACCGCGTCACAAGCCTGAGCAACGGTCCGGAGAGCAAAACGATGCCGACGACGCCGCCCGCCGCGTAGGTGATCAGAAAAAAGAAGTTTCGGAGAAATGCTTTCAGAATGTTGCTGACAGCGCTGATGAGTTCATCGTAAACCCCCAAAATAATGGCCATCGTCCCGCCGCTCACCCCGGGAATCAGCATGGAAGCGCCGATGACAAAACCTTTGACAAACCTGACAATCACCTTTTTCATGATTAAAATTATAGGGGAAACCCCGCGCAAAGTCAAACGCCCGCTGCGATACCCGCACCGTCTCAAAGCGTTCCGGACACCCGCAACGCCTCCAGACACCGCCGCATATCCTCCGGCAGGGGCGCTTCCGCGCGGACTTCCCCGCCCTTGGAAGGATGCGGGAAACGCAGGGAAGCCGCGTGAAGCGCTTGCCTGGGCATGAGCGACGGGGGCATATCGGCGCCGCCGTAGAGGGAGTCCCCGAGAACGGGATGACCGATGTGCGCGAGATGTACCCTGATCTGGTGCGTGCGTCCCGTTCCCAATTCCAATTCCAAATGCGTAAATCCGCATGCAAACCGTTCTTTTACGCGATACCGGGTGACGGACGGACGGCCGTCGCCCCGCACAGCGCGCCGTACGGCGCCTTCCGCCTCCATGCCGATGGGCAACTCGACGGCGCCGGCATCCGCAACGACAAGTCCGCGCACGACGGCCGCGTATTTCTTTTCGACCAGTCCCCTGCCCGCCCCGGCGGTAAAATGACTCTGGGCATGTCCGTTTTTGCCGATCAGCAGCACACCCGAGGTGTCCATATCCAGA
This sequence comes from Eubacteriales Family XIII. Incertae Sedis bacterium, assembly GCA_031276775.1. Lineage (GTDB taxonomy): Bacteria > Bacillota > Clostridia > Peptostreptococcales > Anaerovoracaceae > JAISGB01. The sequence continues at coordinate 2,401 of JAISML010000160.1, forward strand.
CGGTTGACGAACCGAATCCTGTACGATTCCCCACGGGTCTGCATGTAATTGGCCACACCGTTGGCGATGGTGCCGTCCGGGTGCCCTTTCGTGGGATGGACGACGAGACCCGGCTGTTTGTCGAGCACGAGGATATCCTCATCCTCCAAAAGCACGCTGATGGGAATGTCCTGCGGCGGAACGGCGTTGCGCTCCCGCGGAAAAACAAGACCGATCACATCCCCGGGCGACACCGTGTCGATGAATTTCGCGGATCTCCCATTCAGGCAGACCGCTCCGTCGCCGTGCGCGATGTGGCGAATCAGGCGGAACGAAAGTCCGCAACGCCGGCGCAGAACGCCTTTGACGGTCATGCCCGCATCCTCCCGACCCGCCTCACAGATCAAATCGTATTTCATGACCGTCCGCAACCGTTCCCGATCCGTCACAGCGAGGTTCTCCCCGACTCCTGCCCCGGAACCAAGAGCTTCTGTTTCACCGTCTTCCAGAAATCGTAATCCTTGAATCGCAGCAGCGTGATGTCCTCCGCGTTGAAACCCGCGTGAATTTCCCGAATCCCGGTGAATTTCCGCTCCGTTCCGTCCGTTACGATCAATATCTCATCGGATTTGGGATATTCGGGAAAAATCCCAAGGGAAAGATCCGGCGGCAACAGGATGCTGGAGGTGAAAGAACGGTAGGCGGTGGAATTGATGGGAGCGATGGGCGTCACCTGCAGCAGATCCAATCGGGGATCCACAATGCTGCCTCCAAGGGAATAGTTGTAAGCCGTGCTGCCCGCCGCCGTCGCTACCACCACGCCGTCGCCGCAGAACTGCTCGATGAAGCTGTCCCCGATAAAAATATTCAGATGCGCGGAATGCGAACACCCTCCCCGCACCACGATCTCGTTGAGCCCTTTCACGCGCACGCGTTCCGTGTCGGTGGAGATTTCCGCAAAAACAGTCTTGTACTTCTGTTCCGTAAACCGACCGGTTTCGTAAGCGATCAGGAAAGCGTCGATCTCATCCGCGTCGATCTCCTGAAAAAAACCGAGGTGCCCCGTATTGATGCCGACGATGGGCATTGTGGGAAAATTGTGTTCGTCGAGCATATTCAGCAGAGCGCCGTCGCCGCCGATGCAGATGGTGAGTTCCGCGTGCGCGTCAAAGGTTTCCGGTACGGCAAACCCCCGGCTTTCCAACTTCTGCGTCAAGCGCGCCATGATCGCTTTCGAAGCGCCCTGCCCGTTCTGCGTAATATTGATCCTGCGTTTGCCCATCTCATCCCTCCTGCGGCGTTCCCCGAACCGGGGACGCGGAACGCGGACGGGTGCGCCGCCATCGCCGTCCTCCGGATCGCATCCCGCTTTACGCCAGTTGTTCCAACGCGCTTACCAAATCGCCGAACACCTTCATGGCGTCGCGAATCGGTTCCGGCTTTCCCATATCCACGCCGGCGATCTTCAAAAGCTCTATGGGATCGTCGCTTTCGCCGGATCGCAGGAAGCGGATGTAATCGTTGGACGCAGTCTTCCCTTCCGTCAGTATGCGATCGGCGATGGCAGTGGCGGCGGAATAACCCGTCGCGTACTGATATACGTAAAAAGCGCGGTAGAAATGAGGAATGCGCGACCATTCCATACGGATGTGAGCGTCCGTTTCCACGCGCGCGCCGAAATATTTCGCATTGAGCCTGCCGTATTCGGAACTGAGCAGTTCCGCCGTAAGCACTTCCCCGCTCTCTGCGGCAAGATGCGTCAGACGCTCAAATTCCGCGAACATGGTCTGGCGGAACAGGGTGGTGCGAAAGGCTTCGATATACATGTTGATCAGATGTTTGCGCTCGTCCTTTTCTTTTCTTGTCTCCGCAAGATGCCGCATGAGCAGGCTTTCATTGACGGTGGAAGCCACTTCGGCGGTAAAGATGGAATGTCCGCCGTACCGGAAAGGCTGCGTTTCCCTCGTAAACAGCGAATGCATCGAATGCCCCATTTCATGCGCCAAGGTAAAGACATCTTTCAATCTGCCGGCATAGTTCATGAGGATGTAGGGCATACTGTCGTAACTGCCGAAAGAATAGGCGCCGGCAGTCTTCCCCTCGTTTTCGAGGACGTCTATCCACCCGGCGTCCACACCTTCCGACAGGCGGCGGCAATAGGTCTTGCCCAAAGGCGCAAGTCCCTCTTTCATCAGCGTCACCGCTTCCTCAAAGGAAACCCTGTCCTTGCGCGGCGGAAACAAAGGCACGTATACATCGTACATGCGCAGTTTCGGCAGACCCAACACCCGTCGCCTGACGTCCATGTACCGGTGCAGAATGTCCAGATGCTCATTGACGACCGCGATGAGGTTGTCGTACACCGCCGCGGGAACATTGTCCCCGGCGAGCGCCGCCTCCAAAGAGCTTTCGTACTTGCGTATGCGCGCCGAAATCACGTCCGTCTTCGTATTGAATCCGTAGGTGGCGGCCAAGGTGTTTTTTTGCGCCGCGTACGCGCGGTAGACCGCATTGTACGCCGCTTTGCGCACGCGTCGATCCCGCGACTCCATCAGGTTTCCGTAGTTGCCGTGCGTCACTTCCGTCCTGGCGTTTTCCCCGTCCCTGATCGTGCCGAACTTCATGTCGGCGTCGTTGATCATCGTGAATATTTCACCTGTGGCGCCCAGGACTTCCCCCAACCGGGCCAAGATGTTTTCCCCGTTCTTTGAGAGCACGTGCGCTTTGCGCCGCAGCATCCGCCGCATGACGTATCCGTAATCGTCCAGCCCTTTTTCGTTCCGCCGCATTTCCGCAAGCTTCCGCCCCGGGATCGCGAGGAACTCCGGCGTAAAAAAGGACAGAGCGGAAGCCACGCCGGAGAGAAGGGATTGGGCGCGATCCGCAAAAGCCTGATACCGGGGCTCCCTGTTGTCCTCGTCGCGCTTCATGCGGGCATACACGTAGACCCGCTCCGCAATGAGCCACACGCGATCCGCTTCCCGAAACGCCCGCAGAAGCGTCTTGCCGTCCGAACCCAACCGACCCGCAAATTGTTTGAAAGCCTCCGCCTTTTTCAGCGCTTTCGCGAAATCGTCTTCCCACAGGCTTTCATCCGGGTACATGGCTTCTATGTTCCATTTGTATTGCTTGGGTATCCCGCTTCTCTCTTTTCCCATCGTTTCCCTTTCCTGCGCCCTTGCGCAAACCGTGCGCAAAGATTCCGCACCCGCATGCAACCTTAGCTCCCGGATCCCGTTTGACACGTCCGGCCAAAAGTATTATATTTAATATTGTAAGGCGAATGGGCACAATAATCAACTTGGGGAGATTTGTATGGACAACAGACCGATCGGCTTTTTTGATTCCGGATTGGGGGGTCTTACCTGCATACCCTATCTGATGGAAGCTTTGCCTTCGGAGCGGATCATCTACTTTGGAGATACCGCGCGAACCCCTTACGGTTCCAAAGCGGTGCGTACGCTGCGGAATTTTTCATTTGAAATAACCGATTTTCTCGCCGCAAAAGATGTGAAAATGATCGTGATCGCCTGCAATACCGTAAGCGCAACCTGCCTTGCGGCGCTCAGGGAAAGGCATCCGAATATTCCCATTTTGGGGATCATCAGTCCCGCCGCGCGCACGGTCGCGCGCATTTGCGACGAAACAAACAGGATCGGCGTCATCGGCACGAAAGCGACCGTGCGGAGCGGCGCCTACCGGAACAAAATTTTGAAATTCAATCCGGCGCTCGACATCTGCGAAACGGCCTGTTCCGCCCTCGTACCCCTGATCGAGGAGGGCATCATCCAAAACGAGATCATGGATATGTCCATTCGATATTACCTGGATCATTTTATCGCCTACAACCGAATCGACACGCTGGTTCTGGGTTGCACGCATTATCCGCTTATCAGAAAGAATATCACGAAGATATATCCGGACGTCTCCATCGTAAATCCGTCGGAGGAAGTGCTTTCAAGCATCCTTGACACATTGGCGGCCGGCGATCTTCGCGCGGCCGAACAGACGGGGGAACATATATTTTACGCCAGCGATCTGTCCGAAAATTTTGTGGCAATGATCAATCGGATATTTCAAAATACCGGCTTTACAGTGGTGTTCAAAAACTTTGAATTGGGAGATATCGCTTAGCGAAAACGGTGATTGAAATGGAACTGAATGAAGTATTGGAAATATTGGAGATCGACTCGCCCTCGGATTTGGGTTATTTTGAACAATATGCGGAATTGGTGGAAAACAAGGAGGACATTTCCCTTGACACGTTCACCCAACTTTTTGAGGAAACGGACAAAGATGTTCTCGCCGAGCTT
>JAISML010000063.1 GCA_031276775.1 Eubacteriales Family XIII. Incertae Sedis bacterium
CCCTGACGGAACCGCCGGCCGCGATCGCGTTTGAGAACACGCCGAACGAGCCGGCGGCCGCAAGCGTACTGACATCCGTGAGTTCCAAACCGAAACGCGTGTCCGGCTTGTCACTGCCGAACCGTTCCATCGCGTCCGCATAAGTGTAACGCGGAAACGGAACCGCAACGTCGACGCCTTTCACCGTTTTCATCAGACGCCGGAGATAACCCTCCTGCACCGCCATCACATCGTCCGCGTCGACGAAAGACATCTCCAAATCGATCTGCGTGAATTCGGGTTGCCGATCGGCCCGCAGATCCTCATCCCGAAAGCACTTCACGATCTGGATGTATCTGTCGAGACCGCCGACCATGAGCAACTGCTTGTACATCTGCGGTGATTGCGGAAGGGCGTAGAATGACCCGTTGCGAATCCGGCTGGGCACCAAATAGTCCCGCGCTCCCTCGGGCGTGGGACGAATCAGCATGGGCGTTTCCACCTCCGTGAACCCGTTTTCAAAGAAATACTCCCTCGTTACGCGGACCACTTCATGGCGAAAACGCAAATTCTCCTGCATTTTCAATTTGCGCAAATCCAAATATCTGTATTTGAGCCGCAGATTTTCATCTGCCGTGTCGTCGTCGCGGATGTAAATGGGAGGCGTTTCCGCTTTGGCATAGATGACGAGTCTGTCCGCGAGAATCTCCACATCACCCGTCGGCAGTCCGGGATTTTTCGATTCCCGTTCCCGAAGAACCCCGGCGACGGCCACAACGTATTCGCTCCGCAAAGTTTCCGCCGTTTCAAACACCGTCTGCGGAATGTCCTCGTCAAAGACCACCTGAACGAGTCCCGTCTTATCCCTCAGATCGCAAAAGATCAAACCGCCGAGTCTTCTGCTTTTCTGTACCCAACCACAGACGATCACGCGCGCTTTCACGTCGTCTGCGCGCAAACTGCCGCACATATGCGTTCTTTTTAACAATTCCGTCATCTTTTCTCCGTATCCGTCCCTCTTTCCCATCCGGCAGACCTTTTTGCGGCGCCGATCCTGCCGCGGTTCCGCGCTACCCCCGCAGAGCGGCGCCGACATTCTCAAATTCGACGCCCCGCTGTTCTCCGGTCTCCATGTCTTTGACGGTCGCCATCCCGCTGCGCAGTTCTTCCCCGCCGATGATGACGGTAAACCGCGCGCCCAATCTGGCCGCGTATTTGAATTGGTTCTTTATGCTGCGGCCGAGGGCATCCGTCTCGACCGACAATCCCATTGCCCGCAGGGAGCGAAGGAGCCGCAACGCCTCTGCCTTTGCTTCCTGCCCGATGAACGCGACGAATGCGTCCGTTGCGGGCGGGGCGGGAATCTCCGCGCCGCAATTGTCCATCAGCAGCAACAATCTCTCAATTCCCAAGCCGAATCCCACGCCGGGAATGGATGGTCCGCCCAATTCCTCCGTAAGATGATCGTATCTGCCGCCGCCGCAAACCGTATCCTGGGCTCCGACGCGATGCGTGACAAATTCGAAAGCCGTCTTTGTATAATAGTCCAAACCGCGTACGATGCCGGGATCGACGGTGTACGCGATGCCCGAAGCGTCAAGATTGGCGGTGAGGTCGGCGAAAGCGGTTTCGCATTCATCGCACAGATGATCCAACATACGCGGCGCGCCCACCGTCAATTCGGCGCAACGCGGCGATTTGCAATCCAAAATCCGCAGTGGATTTTTCTCGTATCGGATCTTGCAGGTATCGCAAAGTTCATCGCGTTTGGAACCCAAAAACGCCTTGAGCGCATGCCTGTACCCGTCTCTGCAATTGGGGCAACCGATGCTGTTGACGCGCAACTCCGTGTCGGTGACGCCGAGCGAACGCAGGAAGTCGTCCGCCAACGCGATCACTTCCGCGTCGGCGATCATGCTGTCGGCGCCGAACACCTCCGCGCCGAATTGATGAAACGCCCTGAGCCTTCCGGATTGGGGTTTTTCGTAGCGGAAACAGGATATCCCGTAGCGCAGTTTTACAGGCAACGTCTCAGCGTACATCTTGTGCTCGATGAAAGCCCGCGCGACGCCTGCCGTCCCCTCAGGGCGCAGAGTGATGCTGCGTCCCGCGTAATCTTGAAAAGTATACATCTGCTTTTGAACGATGTCGGACGTATCCCCCACGCTTCGCGCGAAGAGTTCCGTGTGCTCAAAGACAGGTGTGCGTATCTCGGAAAAACCGTATTTGGCGCAGATCTCCCCGAATTTCTTTTCGACATACTGCCATTTGTGCGCCTGTGACGGCAGAATGTCTTTGGTGCCTTTTGGTGCGTTTGTCAACATATTCATCCTCTCGCTTGTCTTTTTTCCGCAGGACTTCGTTGTCGCGGCCGCCCGCTTGCTCGCGTACATCCGGGTACGCCGCGCCGCGCATGCATCCGCTCCGCCTTGCCCTGCGGAAAAAATCCTGCGCGATTCCTGCCCGTTTTCCGCAGGGCTTCGTTATCGCGGCCGCGCACATCCGCGCAACGCGCCGAACAAACCGATCCGCTTGCGTTCAATCATTTCCCCGATACGCGCGGCGTACAGCGCATGATCGGAAACATTGAAGATACGTTCGATCCGATTCTCCTGCGGGAAGAATACCTTGCTGCTTCCTCCCGCACCCATTGCAATCACCGTTTGTTTTTCCTCCATGATGCGCATGTTGTATACACATTCGGCGCCGGGCAATGCGTAACCGACATTTTCCAAATTATCCACCGTCTGTTTCTGCCGATACAAATAGTAAGGTCGGAATCCTTTCCCGCGCAGACGTTCCGGAAGTCCGTCCAGCATGCGCAAGGCCGATCCTTCTATATTATAACAGAGTTCTTCGTCCGCTTCCCGAAAGTTTGACCCTTTTTTTACGGATAAGGTATGCACGGTGATGTTTTCCGGCTTTAGCGCGAGGATCGCATCGAGCGTATAGGCAAAATCCGAAGCGTCCTCCCCCGGCAAACCCGCGATGATATCCGCGTTGATCAGCGGGAGACCTGCCTTGCGCGCCGCCTCAAACGCCTTTCCTGTCATGGCCGCGTCATGTCTTCGCCCAATCCGTGCCAGCGTGGCATCCCGCATGGTCTGCGGATTGATGCTGATGCGTCCCGCGCCGCAGGCGGCAAGGAGATCGCACATCTCATCGGTCAGGGTGTCCGGTCGCCCGGCTTCGACGGTATATTCTGCGCGCTCCGCCGTAGGCAAACACCCGGTCAGCGTATGCAGCAAACGTTCCAACGCCTGCGCGTTTAAAGCGGTCGGCGTACCGCCTCCCACATAGATGCTTTCGGCATACAGACCGAGCGCGTCCATCTGCTCCGCGACAAAAGCGATCTCACGGTGAAGCGCGTCCAGATAGCGCGCCGCGGATTTCTCCTCGTACGGACCGGATACAAAGGAACAATAGGCGCAACGTGAGGGACAGAACGGAATGCCGACGTAGACGCTCACCGCCCCCTGCGGCGGATGACGGAGAACCTCCCTGCCAACCCGCCATGTCTGCTCAAGTAGGCACAGTTTTTCGGGTGAGACATAGTACTCGTCACGCAATTTCCGCTTCGCGGCGCCCGCCCCGCCCGTCTTTTCCGCAAGGGCGGAGAAAAGCTTCAGCGGTTTGACGCCCGTGAGCGTTCCCCAGACCGGATGTCTGCCCGTCATACGGGACAATTCCCGGTAAAGCCTGCGTTTGATCTCTTCCCTGTCCTCTTCCGGGGGAGGTCCCGATACATCCAATTCGAACTCGGACGGACGCAGAAACATGCGCGCCAACTCCGCGTACTCGTTTGGGTTCGCAACGCCACCCGTATGCAATTTGTGAATGTGACAGTTTGTCGGTTCCAACTTGATGCTTCTCCGTCTGTTGCACAGCTTCCGTATCCGGCATTTGGCGCGCCTGTCCAAAACGGCGGGCGCAGATCGGGGATCGTTACAGAAAAGGATTGTGCGCCTTTTCAAAACCGATGGAAGTCTCCTCCATGTGACCGGGATACACCGCAACGTCGTCGGGCAAAACGAACAATTTTTCGCGTATGCTCCCGATGAGCGTTGCATAGTCTCCCGTCGGGAAATCCGTTCGGCCGATGGATGCGCGAAAGAGTGTGTCTCCGGAGAACAATGTCTTGCCCGCAAGGAAGCAGACGCCGCCCGCCGTATGTCCGGGCGTTTCGATCACGGACAGGACGATGCCGCCTATCCGCACTTCGTCGCCGTCCGTCAGCAGGACATCCGGC
>JAISML010000076.1 GCA_031276775.1 Eubacteriales Family XIII. Incertae Sedis bacterium
GCGCGCCTTGCCGCCCGTTTCAACCGAGATGTCATCCTGAAGGTCGATCGCCTGCATGACGGAACGAATCAGATGATATCCGTTTTCCAGTCTTCCGGTCACGTCAAGGCTGAGATTGATCTTTGCAAACGCCTGTACGGAAACCTCGTTCATCGCGCTTATCTCTTATTCTTTCCCTTGCCTTTTTTCCCTTTTTGCGCCGACGTATTTTTTGCGCGCTTCGCCGCCGCCTCTTTCGCCCTTTGCTCCGCGAGCGCTTTGCGCCCCGTCTTGTACGCGCTGCCGCCCGCAGAGATCGGCTTGGCGCCTTTCACCCGCTTCGTGTGCGGTTTTTCAGGCTCGGATTCCGATTCCGGCTTCTGTTTGCCGTCCTCGGAAGTGCCGCTCAGCCGCTTGGCTTTCTTTTCCTTTTCTTTTTCTATCAGAGCCAACGCCTGCTGCAGTGTGATGCCCTTGTCTTTCGCCAACTTGTAGGGATTGACTTTGCCCTCCCGCATCACCGCTTCCGCCTGCGCTTTCGCCTTGCGCCTGTTCGAGATGAACGTCATGGCGATCATACCCGCCACCATCACGAACATCAGAAGCATGTACACCTGCGTATTGCCCGTCGTGTCAACCGTCGTAAAGGTGATCGTCTCCTCCCCGACGAGGGTGCGGGCGTCCGCGGATCTGAGTTCGTCGGAGATGGTCAACGTATACTTGCTGTCGGATTCCAAACTGCCGCTCTTCGGCACTGCGGTGACCAGGATGTAATCGTTGCGTTTGCTGCCGTAATACGCTTCCGTCTTGACGGTCTTTCCCTTGCTGTCCGTCAGTTTGAAACAGTCGGAATTATTCTTCCGCACAGCTTCGGCCGCCACATTGCCGTCGAAAAAGAGTTTGATCCCCACGTTTTGCACAGGCATGTTCTTGCCGTCGTTCGGCGGATAGCTCTCAGTGAGTTTCAGCGGGGACAGATCTCCGCTTGCGGCGGAGATCTGCGCAACCGTCGCAAACGCAAACAATACTGTCGCTGCGGCGATCAGAAAAACGATCGTCGCGATGCTTCGCGCAAAGCCGCAGCATCCGTCCGTTTGCGCGGATATCCTCATCACCGATGTAAAACCTTTCCTCATTCAATCTCCCTCCGTGATCGCCGTTATTTTCTCAATGCGGCAAAGTATTCCTTGAGCAACGCGGCGCATTCCCCGCGCAGTATTCCGACTTCATAGACCGACGCATGATTGAGAACCCCGGAAGTGAGAATGTCCCTCACACTGCCGGCGGCCCCGCTCTTGGGACTCTCCGTTCCCGCATACACCGCGTCGAGTCGAGCCAAAATGCACGCGCCCGCGCACATGACGCAGGGTTCCGCAGTGACATACATCGAACAACCCGAAAGACGCCATCCGCCCAAAACCCTGACCGCTTCCCGAATCGCGATCATCTCCGCGTGCATGGTGGGATCCTTTTCGGTCTCCGTGCGATTGTAACCCCGCGCCACCACCTGACCGTCCCTAACGATGACGGCGCCGATGGGAACCTCGCCCGCACCCGCCGCTTTGCGCGCTTCACCGATCGCTTCTTTCATGAAACGCTCCCGCAAGTTGTCCTCATGATCCGCCACAATGTCTGATGATATCACAAACGCCCGCGAATTTCAAGAAAATGCCGCGCTTACAGATGCACGCGCAACCGTATGCGCCGACCCGGAGCGCGTTCTTCCGTGATGTGCCGGCGCTCAGCAAGTTTTCGGAGGATGCCGAGGGACGCGGCGTTCTCCGCTTCGCAGAAGATCGTCACCGAAATCAGACCTTTGCGTTTCGCCAAATCGATCATCCGGTCAAGCGCGCGGGCGGCATAGCCTTGTCCTCTGTGGGCGGGCGTGATGTAATAACCGATGTTGCCCGTCCTCAGAGCCAGAGCCGCGTCCGTCACCAACCAGCAATACCCCACCGCTTCGCGTCTGTCGCCGCGAATGGTGTAATGATGGATGTTTTGCCGCAACAGATGGGCGGACACATCGTCGTCCGGAACAAGGTACACGGGCCCGTATCTCCGCTATGGAACCATGATGGTTTCCCTCAATTGCAAAACGTTGGTGTTTACAACGGAGATCGTGTATTCAACAATATCTCCCGCCCCGTCGTGACAGAAGTCCGTTATGATGAGAATGGGGAAGGATTTCTTTTTCAGTTGCAGCACCTCGGATGTCCGCCCGTCCGCAATGCCGCCCGCCATCGTGCGTTCGATCCGTTTGATTCCGCGACCAATCGCGGCGAGATACTTGTGAAACCCCAACGATGCCGTTTTGATGTTCTGTCTAAGTCTCGGCGCCGTTTTTTGCGCGATAAACGTTCGAGAATACACAAGGGGGATACCGTCGCCCAGGCGGATCCGTTCCATGATGAAAAACGGCTCCTTTTCATCGATTTTCAGCTTTTCAGCCATGACCGCGTCTCCCTCGGACAGCTCAATGCCGAGCAACCGCGTGTCCACATGAAACCCGCTTTTCTTGATTTGATTGGGCAGGTCCGTCGCGTTGCCCGTCTTTTGCCGCAGCAGAACCGTGGTGCCGACACCCTTTTTCCGACTCAGATACCCCTCGTACACAAGGGCGCTGACAGCCTGCCTTACCGTAGTGCGGCTCAGATCGTATTGCATCATCAGACTCTGTTCGGTCGGAATCAAATCGCCCGGTTTGTAAACGCCTTTGACGATGTCGTTCTGCAAGATCTCTTTCAATTGATAATACAGCGGAATGGGAACGCTTTTGTTGATGTTCATAGCCTCTTTCGCCCGATTTTGTCACAGCGTCACAACATTGCTATATTATAATATACTCATCCGCAAGATTCAACTTTCTCCCACACGCGGGCGAAAATTCGTTTCCCGATCTCATCAACGCACCACATTGTTTCGCAACGCGTTTTCGCGTCCGGCGCGGACATGCGTCCCCTGCCGATCTCGTTCGCCACGATCGCCGCGACGACATCCGTGCCGGCGCCGATGTCGTACGCATTCCTGCCTGCGAGCACAACGGGATATACGATGCGTTCTTTGTAATCGAGCTTATCCCAGATTCCACGCGCAATACTTTCCATCGGGCGCGAACCGTTGTCTGCCCCGCCCATCCGTTCCATATAAAAAGATCTCCATCGTGCGTACTCTTCGTCGGACATGCCGTACGCAGTTTGCAGCGCAAGTCGAATCAGGTTGAAATACGGAGCGAGACGCGCCTGCAATGCCGCGTCCCGCACTGCCGCGCCAAAACCCGCAAGGTTTTCCATAAGACCGAAATACGCGACCACATCCGCGAACGTGTTCATCAAAAACCGCTTGCGCATAAAATCCTTCTCGAGATTTTCCACCGACGGAATGAGTCGGATACGGGTATCGGGCAATACTTTCGCGTCCACGCCGATTTCAAAAAAAGGCTCCGTGATGACGGACATCCGATCCGAGGGATCGGATGCACACCCTCTGTCCACAACGGTATCCGGTATTTTGATCCGTTCGGGCGCCCCACCGTTTTCGCGCAGCAAACCGGAAAAAAACCGTGACACATTTTCGATGTTCTCACAGCACAGAACACGCCGATCCCCGTCCGATCCGTCCGCCCACGCGCGGCGGATCAGCGCGGCGACGCCGCCCAGGTTTTCGCGGCGCACGGAGGTGGTGACCGTATCCGCTTTTCTGACGCATGCCACAATGCGCGCATCCTCACCGCCGATCAGCATCGCGTCCTCCACGTCGATGTCGCGCTCGGATCGGGAAACCTCGGACGCGATCTTCATGCGGTATTTTTTCTTCTCTTTTAAATACGCGACGACTTCGGGGTTCGCGTCAACCACCGCGACCTTGTATCCGCTGTCGCGCAGAACAGGGATGACCAATCCTTTCCCCAGCGCGCCGGCGCCGAAATGCACAACCGTTTTCCTCTGTTCCATACGCTCTTCGATTCGTTTCCGAATCGCCTCCTTTCTTTTCTTGAACATGGGGTTCCCCCATGTCCTGCGCTACATGGGATAAAAAATCTCCAGTACGCACAATTCCTCAAACGCGCGCCCCTCGGTCGGGCGCAAAAGATATTTTTTCGCGTCCGCCGGGACGAAAACCGCTTCCGCATAATGGATCGTGAGCGGTTTGAACGAAGCGTCGCAGCTTTCGATCACCGCCTCCCCGCCTTCCACGAGCGCCAGAATGATGATATTGTCGTTCGTTTCAAGATATATCCGGTCGTGGAACCAATATCGGTTGACGGTCATCGGTTCATAGTTGATCGTGGAACTGTCCTCTTTGCGCCAGCCATACCCTCTGCCCGTCTCAGGTTGCTTGCCGACGAGACGGTCGTACACAAATTCGCCTTGGAATTTTTCCTGAATGCAGTGCTGCCCGTGATCGATGTTGATCGGGCGCGGCTTCCCGTCCAGATCCACGCGTCCCCAGTCCCAGAGTTTGAATGTCGCAAATGTGAACGCGTCTATCTCGAGCACGACGCCGCCCGCGCCGGAACTGTGTACCGTACCGCCGGGAATGAAGACATGATCATGTTTTTTGACGGGCACTTTGTTGACATACAGCGTATCGTCCATCACGCCCGTCTCCTGCGCCTGTTTCAGCGCTTCCACGAAATCCTCCTTTCGCACGCCCTGCTTCAGACCGAGATACACGCCTGACTGCGGCGTCGCGTCGAAGATGTAATAACTTTCGTGGTGGCCGTAAGACGAGTTGAACACTTCAAACGCGTAGGCCGCCGTGGGATGCACCTGAAGACTGAGATTTCCGCCGTTCCAAGTGTCGAGGAAATTGACATGCAGGGGGCATTTGTATCCCCAGAAATAGAATATCTTGTTCCCCAGGCATTCGGTGGGAAACAGCGAAACCAGATCCTGCGCCGGAAAAGCGATGATGCCGTCGCGAAACCCCAAATTCAGGGATTGAATCTCGAGGAAGCCGGTGATGCCCCAACCGACATTCGGTTGATCTTTGCATACGCCCAGAACTTTTTGCATCCAATCGCCACCCCACACGGCAGGCAAAAATAAAGGGACGCATTTGAACGGCCGTTTCGTCAACGCCCGGACCTCGGAGCGAAAGACCTCACCGTCAAGCAGAAACGGTTGTTCCTCCTTGTCAAAACACATAAACAGATCCATACGTTTGAGCAAATTCCTTTTGTGACGGTTGAGGATGTGCCAGTCCAAAGCGTTGCCCCGTTTTTCCTTTTGAATGTACTCCAATTCCCGGTTGGCTGCGCCCCAGTTCGCAAGACCCTCGCGCAGACGGCGGCTCACCCCCTCTTTCGTCATGCTTCCGAAGACGAGGACATCACCTTCCGCGATGAAGGAGGCCGCGACGCCGTAAACAACCGTGAGCCCCTGCGCGTTCCCGATCGCCGCGCGCGCGTCCTCCGTTTTCCGCGAATCGAAATAGTCCGCGACGTCCGCCACCGCGTATACGCCGTACGTGCGATCCGACGGTACGATGTAACGTTCGAATTTTTCTTCCAAAACAGGGGGAGGCAGAAGGCATTGGGTTGCGTCCACGATCAAATCCGCATCCATCCCGTCGATCAGGCGCGCGCGCAACGCTTGGAGATCCACGCCGTGATAGCAGTCGATCACGAGGACGATCTTGCCCTTTTCCGATCGGGCTCCCGCAATCGTC
>JAISML010000168.1 GCA_031276775.1 Eubacteriales Family XIII. Incertae Sedis bacterium
GTAAACCTGGCGATCTGATTCTTATCGCGGCAGGTCCGGACGATGCCGTCTTTGCCTCTTTGGGGTATCTGCGATGCAGGATCGCGGACAGTTTGGATCTCGCGGACAAAAATGCCTGGCATTTTCTCTGGATCGTCGATTTCCCGCTGATGGAAAAAGATGCGGAAACCGGCAGCATGAAAGCGAAGCACCATCCTTTCACGGCGCCCAATCCCGCAGACATCGACCGAATGGACGACGCCCCGGATCAAGTGAGAGCCCTCGCTTACGATATCGTTCTCAACGGAACGGAGATCGGTGGCGGCAGCATACGGATTCACGATCCGAGCCTTCAATCGAAGATGTTTGCCGCGCTGGGTCTCCCGCAGGATGAGATCGCAGGCAAATTCGGCTTTCTCATCGACGCTTTCCGATACGGCGTCCCGCCCCACGGCGGACTGGCCTACGGTTTGGATCGACTGGTCATGTTGCTCTTGGGCGAATGCAGCATACGGGAAACGATGGCATTCCCGAAGAATCAATCGGCCGAGGATCCGGTCAGCGCCGCGCCGGGTCCGGCTTCCGCGGAACAATTGTCGGAATTGGGTTTGCGGCTTTGCGAACACGACGGGGTATAACGCGTTTTGAACAAGATCGGGATATTCGGCGGAACGTTTGATCCGGTGCACAACGGTCACCTTCTGCTTGCGGAAGAAGTATTGGAGCAGGCGGATTTGGACAAGGTATTGTTCATGCCGACCCGGATACAGCCGTTCAAACAGGATCTGCGCGTCAGTTCCGCCGAAGACAGGTTGGGCATGCTCTCCGTCGCGGTGAATGGCAATGACGCGTTGGGCATTACCGAAGTGGAGACGGAGCGGCGGGAGGTGTCCTACACCATCCACTCCCTGTACCGGCTCAGGGCAATGCTCGGGGAGGAAGCGGAGGTGTGCTTCATCGTGGGCAGCGATATGTTCCCCAATATGGACAAATGGTACAGGGCCGGGGAACTGTTGCGGGAATTCCCCGTGGTTGTGGGACTGCGGCCGGGCAGCGACGGCCGTGTGGGGGACTGTGCGCGCAGACTCGCGGCGGAATACGGCGCAGATGTCGTTACGGTGCGGAACCGGATGTTCGACGTGTCGTCCACGGACATCAAAGCGCGTGTGCGCATGGGAAGATCCATTCGCTATTTGGTGCCGGACGGCGTCAGGGAATATATCTATGCCGCGAAACTGTATGCGGAGGATTGACGGGGACGCGACAGGGTCAGGATCGCGGAGCCGTACCGGCGGAGCGGCGGTCGGAGCGGACGGACAGGCGGACAAAACAATGCGGGAAACGCGAAAACGGATATGCGGTGTGGATATGGAAGCTTTGGACAGATGTCTGAGGGAGCGCATGAGCGCGCATCGTTACGAACACACGCAAAGCGTCCTGCGCATGGCGCTCAGCATGGCGAAGCGCTTCGGGGAAAACGAAGACAAAACGCGTTTGGCGGCCCTTTTCCACGATTACTGCAAAGACAGCGGGGCGAAAGACAACAATTTGTTGCATGGCGGTCAAGCGTCGGACATTCTGCGGGAGGAGTACGGCGTCGACGATGCGGATGTGCTGAACGCAGTCAGGTATCACACCACCGGCAGGAAAGGAATGAGCCGCTTGGAGATGATCGTATTCCTCGCGGACACACTGGAGCCGGGACGGACCTATGAGGGCGTGGAAATCCTGCGCGACCTCGCTTTCAAAGATTTGGAAACGGGCGTACTGCGGGTTCTGAAAGAATTGGAAGTCTATCTTGTGAAGAACGGACTGGCGATGACGCCCGACAGCGTTGAGGCGATCGAATGGTTGGAAAGCAGAGGGAAAAAGGAGGCGAACGGGTGAAACGCACGGTACACGATACAACGGAAAATGGATGGATCGAACCCGGGGAGGAAACGGAACCGGTCGATATGGCTCCGCTCAAAACGATAAAAGACGTCATCACGGACAAAAAAGGGCAGGATGTGGTCGTCATGGATATCAGCGGACAATCGTCCTTTGCCGACTTTTTTGTGAACGCCACCGCCGCCAACACGCGTATGCTCGCCACTTTGCGGGAAGAATTGGAAAAACGGCTGACGGCGCTCGGCATACCCCCAAGAGGCGTCGAGGGAAAGGTTACTTCGGGATGGGTACTGTTGGACTGCGGCGATATCATCGTCAATCTATTTTTGGAAGAGCAGCGCAACACCTATCAGATCGAAAAGATTTGGAGCGACGGCACGATTGTGGACGTCGATTGAACATATGGCCGGGACGGCCGGTGGAAGATCTGCGCGGCGGCGCGGTTCGGCCGGCGATTTTTGTTGAATGGAAGAATGGGGAGAAAGCACATGCGGGAACGGTATGAATTCAAGGCGATTGAGGAAAAATGGCAGAAACGGTGGGCCGAAGCGGAACTGTTTCGTGTTTCGGAAGACACGGACAAGGAAAAATTCTACCTCTTGGAGATGTTCCCCTATCCCTCCGGAAAGTTGCATATGGGGCATGTGCGGAATTATTCCATCGGCGACGTGGCGGCGCGCTTTCTGAAGATGAAAGGGCGCAATGTGTTGCATCCCATGGGTTGGGACGCGTTCGGGCTGCCGGCCGAAAACGCGGCGATCAAAAACGGCACGCCCCCCGATGTGTGGACTGCGGAACACATCGCGTCCATGCGCGGACAGTCGGATCGGTTGGGCTTTGCGTATGATTGGAACAGGGAGATCACGACCTGCGATCCCGCCTACTACCGCTGGACCCAATGGATCTTTGTGCAATTCTTCAACCGGGGTTTGGCGTACAAGAAGAAGAATCCCGTCAATTGGTGTCCTTCCTGCGAAACGGTCTTGGCCAACGAGCAGGTTGTGGACGGAGCCTGTGAGCGTTGCGGTACGCCGGTCGGCAAGCGGGACTTGGAACAGTGGTATCTGAAGATCACCGATTACGCCGAGCGTCTGCTTGCGGATCTGGAACAATTGGAAGAATGGCCCGCAAAGGTCAAAACCATGCAGAAAAACTGGATCGGCAAAAGCGTCGGCGCGGACGCGGAGTTTGCGATCGTCGGTTTTGAAGAACGTCTGCGCATATTTACGACGAGACCGGATACGCTCTTCGGCGTCACCTATATGGTTTTGGCGCCTGAACATCCCTATGTGGGTCCGTTGGTCGCCGGAACCGAATACGAAGCGCGGGTTGAGGCTTTCCTCGAAAAACTTCAATATTTGAGCGACATCGATCGGAACGCGACCACTTTGGAGAAAGAGGGACTGTTCATCGGCAGATACGCCGTCAATCCCATGAACGGCAAAGAAGTGCCCATCTACATCGCCAACTATGTCCTCATGGATTATGGCACGGGCGCCATCATGGCGGTTCCGGCGCACGATGCAAGGGATTTTGACTTCGCGATCAAATACGGTCTCGACATCGTACCTGTGGTGGATCCGGGCGACGGCACGGATTTGGAACACTTGAAAGCCGCCTTTGTCGCGGAAGGCACGATGATCCATTCC
>JAISML010000022.1 GCA_031276775.1 Eubacteriales Family XIII. Incertae Sedis bacterium
CCCGGAGGACAAAGCGGCCGCGGCGGAAGGCGGGCCGCCGACGGTTCTTCGGCGGATCCATGTGGTGTCGGGCGACGAAACGGAATGGTTTCGTCTGTCTCTCCCGGGCGCTTCGCCCATCGGTTTCCATGATGGCAATTTATTCCTCGTTGCGCGGTGGGACAACGCCGCCGCGGACGTTCCGGGCAAGTCCTACGGCGAAGCCTGCCGTCTCGCAAAAGAGGAGCGGGTGCATTTTCGCGTCTGCGACGAACAAACCTACCGTCATGACGGCATGGGATACATCAATAAGCAACGGCGCAGACTTTTCCTTCGCAGACCTGACGCGCAGGAGGCGGTTCCCCTTACGCCTCCGATGTTCGGCGTCGAGGACGCCGCCCTTGCGCCCACAGGCGAGATTGTCTGCTGCGGGGCGGAGCAGGGCGCGCGCAAAACGCTTTCCCATGGCATTTTTGCCTATGATCCGGCGTCCGGGGATGCGCGGACTTTGGTGCGTGATACGGGCTATCACATCTTTAAACTCCTGTGTTGCGGCGACAAAGTGTTCTTCTGGGGTTACAAAGCGCCGGAAAATATGGGATTCTTCATCGAGGACATGCTGTCCGTGCCGCTCGCGGGCGGGATTCCGAAGCCGGAATGCCCGCTTGAGACCTCGATGGGGACGCTCTTCCATTCGGATGTTGCGCGCCTTTCCGGGACGATGGTCAAGGCGGTGGGAAATGAATTGTACGCACAGATGCACGAGGGTCTTGCGTCCCGCGTATATCGCTTCCCGGGCGCCGCGGACGGGAACGGTTGCGTTTCCGCCCCGGGAGAGTCCGGCTGCGGGAACGTCTTTGTGCCCGTCACGCCGGAGACGATCAACGTCTCATGCTTTGATCGGACGGAAGACGCCATGCTCTGCGTGGGAATGGAAGGCTTTGCCTTGCAGGAGATATTCGCGGAGCGGGACGGCGTTTGGCGCAAACTCACCGCGTACGGCGACGATGTCAACCATATGCTGATCGCACCCGAGCATTTGCCGTTTGCGTGCGGCGACGGCGTTTCCGCGGACGGATGGGTCATTCCCCCTTTGGATTATGACCCTGCGCGCGAGCGCGCATATCCGGGCATCCTCATGATACACGGCGGTCCCCATGTGGCCTACGGCGCTGTGCCGTTCTGCGACGCGCAGATCTTGGCGGCGGCGGGCTATTTTGTGTTTTATTGCAACCCCAGAGGTTCCGGCGGAAAAGGACGCGCGTTCGCGGACATCAGCGGACGTTACGGCACTGTGGATTTTGACGACATTATGCGTTTCACGGACAAAGTATTGGAAACGTGGGCGGGCATTGACCCTGCGCGCCTCGGCGTGACGGGCGGTTCATACGGCGGGTTCATGACCAACTGGATCATTACCCGCACGGATCGGTTCCGGGCTGCGGTGTCCCAATGCAGCATCGCGAATTGGTTTACCATGTACTACCTGAGCGACGTACCCTATTTTGTGCGCTCGGAAATGGACGGTACGCCGCACGAACATCCGGAGCGGCTTTGGCGGGCGTCTCCCATCCGACGGATCGGGGAGGCAAAGACGCCCACGCTGTTTTTGCAGTATGAGATGGATTTTCGCTGTCCCATGGAGGAAGCGCTGCAGATGTACGGCGGACTTCTGGAAAACGGGGTGGAAACCAGGCTCGTCATGTTCTCGGGGGACAGTCACGGCATAACGGGCGCCGGTACGCCGCGTCATCGTATGCGGCGCACGCGTGAAATGCAAGCGTGGTTTGATCGTTATTTGAAATCGGAGAGGGCGGACGGATGAATGCGAAAGGCGGTTCGCCGGGTACGGACGGCGCGGTTGGGAGATCCGGTCTGCGGACACGGATCGGCGCCGGTTACTGGGGCGGTGTGTTTCTGCGTTTGGCGAAGAATAAACCGGCGATCGTCGCGCTGTCTTTTCTCTGCGCCGTCGCGATCGCCTGTGTGCTGGTTCCGGTCTTTTCCCCGTATACGGTGGAACAGACGAATTTCGCGGCCGCCTACGCGCCGCCGGGCGGCGCGCATCCGCTCGGCGCCGACAAATTGGGGCGCGATCTCTTTTTAAGGTTGTTTTACGGGGGAAGAATTTCCCTCGGAATCGCGTTGGCGGTCACCTTTTCCCAGACTGTTTTGGGTGTGCTGTTGGGCAGTCTGGCGGGTTATTACCGAGGCGCCGCCGATGCCGTGATCATGCGTGTGGCGGACGTGTTTTACAGCTTTCCCCTGATGATGATGGCGATCACCATGGTGGCGATCCTGGGTTCGGGCTCCGTCCAAACGCTCATCATCACCCTGACGCTTCTTACTTGGCCCGGCATCGCGCGCATTGTGCGCGGTCAAATTCTCACACTGCGTGAACAGGAGTACATGGAGGCCTGCGAAGCGTTGGGAATCCGCGACAGCAGCCGCATTCTGAGGCATTTGCTGCCCAATGTCTTGGCTTATGTCATCGTCTACGCCACCATGGGCATGGCCAATGCGTTGCTTGTGGAAACGTCGCTGAGTTTCCTTGGACTCGGCGTTTCCCCGCCGACGCCCACTTGGGGCAACATGATCAACGAAGCGAGAAACCTGCTTGTGGTATTGGGGAAATGGTGGCTGTGGGTGCCGCCCGGTCTTTGTATCTTCCTTTCGGTGATGTGTTTCAATTTGCTGGGGGACGGATTGCGCGACGCGGTGGATCCCAAGATGAAACGATAGGGGATGGGGCGGATGGACGCAACAGGCGACAGATTGTTGGAGGTCAAAAACCTCAGGACGTATTTTCATTCCGGCGGCGCCGCGGTTCGGGCCGTGGATGACGTGAGCTTTTATGTGCGCCGCGGGGAAACGCTCGGGATCGTGGGAGAGTCCGGCAGCGGGAAGAGCGTTGCGAGCATGTCCGTTCTGAGATTGGTGGAAACGCCTCCGGGCAAATACGAGGGCGGTGAGATACTGTTCCGGGGAAAGGACTTGCTTTGCGCGACCGAAGCGGAAATGCGCGATATACGCGGAAACCGCATCAGCATGATCTTTCAGGAGCCGATGACATCGCTGAACCCCGTGTTTGTCATAGGGGATCAGTTGGCCGAACCGATGCTTTTGCATCGCGGCATGTCGAAAAAGGAAGCACAGGCGGAATGCATACGCTTGTTGGATTTGGTGCGCATTCCGAACGCGGCGCGCGTCGTGAACGAGTATCCTTTCGCCCTGTCCGGCGGTATGCGCCAGCGTGTGATGATCGCCATGGCTTTGGCCTGCGAACCCGATCTGCTCATCGCCGACGAACCCACGACGGCGTTGGATGTGACCATACAGGCGCAGGTGCTTGCGCTCATGGGCGAATTGAAATCGACGCTTGACGCGGCCATCCTCTTCATCACGCACGATCTTGGCGTCATCGCGGAGATGAGCGACCGCATTATGGTAATGTACGCGGGCAAAGTGGCGGAAACCGCTCCGGTCAATGAGATATTTGCGGCGCCCGCCCACCCGTACACAAGGGGGCTCATCGCTTCAAAACCGGATATCACCACTGTGGGCGATCGACTGTACACGATCCCCGGCGGCGTACCCGATCTGTCGCGCCGTCCGTCCGGCTGCCCCTTTCATCCGCGGTGCGAGGAGGCGGATCCGCAGTGCGCGCAGGACTTCCCGCCGCCGATTGCGATCGGGGAGGAACACACGGTGTTTTGCAGGAAATATCTGCGCCGGTGACGGCGCGTCGAAGAGGTTGCGGCATTGGAAACAGATTGTGACTGAGAGTGGCAAGGGAGGTCAATGTGTCGGATCGGGATGCAAACACAAAGCGGGCGCCGCGCTTGGAGCCGGAAAGGCAGTCGGACGTGCCGCCGGAGCCGGCAATGCAGTCCGACGTTCTGCTGGAAGCGGTCGGACTGAAGAAGTACTTTCCGATCAGGAAAGGTTTTTTCAGAGGGACGGTCGGGTATGTGAAAGCGGTGGACGGCATTTCGTTTGCGTTGCGCCGCGGCAGAACCATGGGGTTGGTCGGCGAATCGGGTTGCGGCAAGTCCACTGCGGGACGTATGCTGCTCAAATTGACAGCCGCCACGGAAGGCCGGGTCAAATTTCACGGCGAGGATATCCTGCGCTTCGGGAAAGCGCAAACGCGGCGTCTGCGCACACAGATGCAGATCGTCTTTCAGGATCCGTACAGCTCCCTGAATCCCCGGTTGCCCGTGCTTGAATTGGTCGGCGAGGCGATGCTCCAGCACGGGATCGCCAAGAACCGCGCGGAGATGAAAGAACGGGTGATGGAACTCATCGGCCGTTGCGGGTTGTTTCCCGAACAGGCGACGCGCTATCCGCATCAGTTTTCCGGCGGTCAGCGTCAACGCATCTGCATCGCGCGCGCTCTGGCGCTGAATCCGGAATTTGTCGTATGCGACGAGGCGGTTTCCGCTTTGGATGTGTCCATTCAATCCCAGATCATCAACCTTCTGAAGGATCTGCAGGAGGAACGGGGTCTCACGTACCTGTTTATTTCACACGACCTTTCCGTGGTGAAATTCATCAGCGACGAGGTGGGAATCATGTACTTGGGGCAACTCGTTGAAATGGGCGGCAAGGCGCAAGTGTTCGACAATCCGTTGCACCCCTACACCAATGCGCTTCTCGCCGCCGCGCCCACGTTCGATCCCTCCGCCCGCGCAAGAAAAAGAATCCTGTTGGAGGGCGACATCCCTTCGCCGGCGTCTCCGCCGCCGGGATGCCGTTTTCATACGCGTTGCCCCTGCGTTTTGCCTGAGTGCTGCGAGATCGCGCCCGCTTGGCGCGAAGTGGGACAGGGTCATTTCGTCATGTGCCACGGCGTGCATGCCTAAAAACCGGGGAAAGCGGAAAACAAAAATAAAAACGGAAACAAATACGGAAACAAATAACGGAAACAAACAACGGAAACAGAAACGGATAAGCGGGCGGAAACATGTTTTTTTACAGGGATCGCATCGAGTCGGACATCGCGAACATACGCAAACACAAAGCGCTTTTGCCGAAAGCGCGGGCAAAGGATGTTGCGCCCGACACGCCCCTTGCCGGCAGGACTGCGGAAACGAAAGACACTTTTGCGATCATACTCGCGGTGTTTTCGTTGATAGGGCCGTACGTATTGGGATTCATCGGCGTCATCGGTCTGCTGGCGCTGTGGATAAGCGGTTGATGAGAGGAGGTGGGGAGCCGGATCGCGCGAGGCGGGCGGCTCCGCGTCTCAACAGTTGGAGAGAGGAAAGGAGTTATTGATGAAAGCGAAAAAACCGGTGGGGAAACGGATTGCCTGTGTGTTGGCCTTGGCGCTTGTGTGCGGCGCGTTGGCAGCCTGCTCCGGCGACGGTGGCGGTGACGACAGTTCGGGCAGCGCAGTCGGCGACAAGACGCTTATCGTGGGCGAGAGCGGTTTCGCCGGCAAATTCATGCCCATCATGCACGAAAGCGCCGTCGATTCCCGCATTGACAGCCTGGTTTTTGAACCGCTCATGCAGAATAACGAGAGCGGTGAATTCCTGCCGTGGCTGGCGGAAACGATGGATGTGTCCGAAGACGGGTTGGAACTGACGTTCACCTTGAAGGACGGCGTCACGTTTTCCGACGGAGAGCCCCTGACCACCGCCGATGTGGCGTTCACCTACGAAACCGTCGCGAATGCGGATTATGACGGTCCGCGTTCGTATATTGTCAGCGATCTCGAGGGATACGAAGCTTTTCATGAGGGGACTTCCGACGAATTTTCGGGAATCAGAGTGGTCGATGAAAAAACCATCATCTTTGTCTTCACCGAGGGCAACGCGAGTCCCGTGAATGTCGAGTTCTTCAATTTCGGAATCATGCCAAAGCATTATTACGAATTTGAAACGTGGGAAGAGTTTATGGGGAAACTCTCCGAACCGTTGGGATCGGGTCCCATGATCCTGGAGGAATACAAACCCAAACAGCATGTGAAACTCTCCGCGAACGCGAATTACTGGGACAGCGCAAACGCGCCCAAACTGAGCGGCGTACTCATCCAAGAGGTGCCCTCGGAAACGATGTTGGGCGCGTTGCAGACGGGCCAGGTGTTGCTCGGCAGTCTTGAGAGCACCGAGGAAAACGTCGCCGCGCTCGACGCGATCGCCGACGTGGAATATTTTATCAGCCCCGTAAACGGATACAATTTTCTTTACTTCAATTGTGTCAACGGTATTTTCGAGGACGCGCGCGTGCGCCGGGCGCTCACCTACGGACTCGACCGCGAATCCTTTATCCAAACCGAATTCGGCGGATACGTGGAACGGGGACTCGGTCCCATCACCCCGGTTTCCTGGGCAGGCACCGAGGAAGGAATGAACACCTATGACTTCGATCCCGCCAAAGCCGAAGAATTGCTGAAGCAAGCGGGCTGGATCAAGGGCGCCGACGGAATATTGGAGAAAGACGGAAAGAAATTCAGCATTCGATTCCTTGTCAATTCCGACGCGGCGTGGACGGGTACGCTGGCGAACTTGGCTGCGGACAGTTGGAAACAGTTGGGCGTCGATCTGCGGATCGAACAGATGGATCAGAGCAGCGTCATCTCCGCGACCGTGGGGGCGGAACCGGGCGAGAAGGATTTTGACGTGGCCACGCTTGGCATTACGCTCGGCGTGGATCCCGATCCCTCCGGCGGCGTCTTTGACTATGACGCATATTCGGCGGGCGGTCTGTGCGCCTCGGGCTATCTGAACGAACGCGCGCAGGAACTGCTGAAATTGGGCAAAGAGGAATTCGATCAGGCAAAGCGGAAAGAATATTATCAGGAATGGAGCCGCCTGATGAACCAAGAGGTGCCCACCATGCTCCTCAACTACCGCAATACGCTTTGGGGCATCAACCAAAATGTCACAGGCTTGCGCATATCGGCTTACACGAATTGGACCTACAGGATCACGGAGGTTGAAATCGAGGGATAGCCTCCTCGGATTCGGGATCGCTTGCGGCAGGGACGGTTGCTTTGCAGGGGTCGGTCGGCGGTGCGGCAACCGCTCGGCGCCCCTGCCGCAAAATGGATATTTTCCGCGCAGCCGTCCGATCCCTGCAGTGAAAGGGAGCGTACGGTTCGATCGCTTTCAACCGGCATTTCCTTTACAAATATTGCAACTTGTTTTAATATGGTTAAGGACATGCCGGCTTGCGTCGCGTCGGGGTTTCCGCAAACAGCGGTCGAAAGCGGTTTCCGCAAGCAGCGCGCGCAAGCCGCTGTGCGGTGCGTACATTTAAATACCGGAAAGGTCGGGCAAATATCCATGAAGACATCAGGCAACAAAGAAAAAAAGAGCATTGCCTCCGTCGTGAAGGCGATCGAGATCATCGAACAGATTGCCGAATCCGAAGCGGGTCTCGGCGTCACGGAAATCAGCCAGAAGCTCAATCTGGGCGTCAGCTCCACCTATCATATCCTCAACACGTTGAAATCCTGCAACATCGTCGCGCAGGATCGCCGGACAAAAAAATATCAGATCGGTTTCGGTTTGTTTCGCATCGGCACAATGGCCAAGGGGCAGAACTTGCTCGGCAATCTCGCAAAGCCGCATTTGGAATATTTGAGCGAAGAACTTCAGGAAACCGCCAACCTCGGCATGCTGAACGGTACGGACATGATCTGCGTCGCGCAGGCCGAAGGACCGCACATCTTTCGCATTTTCACCAAGATCGGCGTGGCCAGCCCGTTCTATTTTACGGCGGGTGGGAAACTCCTCGTTTCGCTCCAGGCCAAGGAACGGTGGGAGTCGCTGATCCGCAGCATTCATTTGGAAAAGTACACGGATCACACGATCGTCAATGTCTCCGATTTGATGCGGGAACTCGAGGCGACAAAGGCGCGCGGGTACGGCGTCGACAACGAGGAACGGGAAGAAGGCGTCATCTGCATCGCGGCGCCCGTGTATGACATGTACGGAGACGCCATCGCCGCGCTCAGCATTTCCGGACCGACGTTGCGGCTGAAAGACAAAGTGCGGGAAACCGCTGCAACGCTCATGAAAACTGCGGACGCATTTTCACGGGAACTCGGGCGCGCGGCGGAAATGACCGACCTCCATGGACGCGCCGACTGATACAGTCTGCAACAGCGTTTTTCGAACCGGCGTTCTCCGAATCGCAGCCGACGATATTATTTACCTATGAAAAAAATAAATGCAATATTGGTAAAAATGCTTGAAATCGGGATTCAAATATCATATGATGATCATGGCAGCATTTGTTTATCGCACCACCGCTTCAAGGAGATGAAAGCATGAAAGTATCGGAAATTATTGTAAAAATTCTTGTGAAAGAAGGCGTGACGGACGCTTTCGGCATTCCCGGCGCCGGCATCAATCCGGTCTACGAATACTTGAAAGACGCGCCCATCGCCCACTATTGCATGCGGCACGAAGAAGCGTGCGGTCACGCGGCGGACGGTTACTTCAAGGCCTGCCACAAGATCGCCCTCGCCATCGTCACCTCCGGTCCCGGAGCGACGAATCTCACCACCGCGATGTACAGCGCCTATGCCGACTCGGTTCCATTCCTGGCGCTTACGGGTCAGGCCAACAGCGGACAACTCGCGCAGGAGCCGTTTCAGTGCGCGGACATCGCCAAGATCTGCGAGCCCGTCGCGAAGAAAACGTATTGCGTGACGGACGCGAACAGCATACCGGAGGTGTTCAACGAAGCTTTCCGGCTCATGAGGGAAGGCAGACCGGGACCCGTCCTGATCGATCTGCCGCTCGATGTGCAAAAGGCGGACATCGATTACGACGTCGAGCGTTACGTCCCGGCTTCCGTCTCAAAACCCGAACCCGGGGCGGAGGATATTCAAAAAGCGCTCGATCTCTTTGCGGAGGCCAGGACGCCGCTGATCATCATGGGCGGCGGCGCGACGCTCGCGGATGCGGAAGGGGATGTGGTTCGCCTTGCGGAACAACTCAACACGCCCGTGATTACGACCTACCTGGCCAAAGGCGGCATCCCGTCGGATCATCCGCTCAACGCGGGGCACGCGGGCATACAAGTCGGTCAGCCGGCGGGCAACAGGATATTTCTCGACTCCGATCTCGTCATAGGCGTGGGTTGCC